>VGZQ01000045.1 GCA_016872535.1 Rhodospirillales bacterium
GCCTCTACGACGGCACCGCGCCCGACGCGGTCGACCAGCTCGCCGCCAGCCTGCTCGCCCAACTGACGCCGCCGTGGGCGCGCTGGTTCGGCTTCGCGCCCGGCATCGACGCGGACGCGGCGGCGCGCGCGCGACAAGCGCCCGAGCTGGAGCGCGCGGCGCAAATCCTGCAGGGCCATTTCGACCGTTCCAACTTCGCGGTCGAGATGCACCAGTGCTATCTCGATCTCGCCGCCGCCGGCACCGCCGCGCTGCTGGTCGAGGAGGCGCCGCCGGGCGAGCCGTCGGCGCTCCGCTTTTCCGCCGTGCCGCTCGCGCAAATCGCGTTCGAGGACACCGGCTCGGGCCGGCTCGAGGCGGTGTTCCGGCGCTGGGAGATGCCGGTCGCGGCGGTGCGCGCGCGCTTCCCCGAGGCCGACATGCCGCCGTTCGCGCGGGCGCGCGCCGAACGCGACCCCGAGGCGACGCTGGCGGTGATCGAGGCGGTGCTGCCCGACGCGGAGGGATTTGCCTACGCCGCCGTCGCCGACCCCGAGCACGGGCCGGCGGCCGAGGCCGCGTGGCTCGGCCGGGGGCGCTTCGCCCATTCGCCGTTTGTCGGCTTCCGCTGGCTGAAGGCGCCGGGCGAGCTTTACGGCCGCTCGCCGGTGATGAAGGCGCTGCCCGACATCCGGACCGCCAACAAGGTGGTCGAGCTGATCCTCAAGAACGCCTCGATCGCCGTCACCGGCATCTGGCAGGCGGACGACGACGGCGTGCTCAATCCCGCGACCGTGCGCCTGGTGCCGGGCGCCATCATCCCCAAGGCGGTCGGCTCGGCCGGCCTGACGCCGTTGGAGGCGCCGGGCCGCTTCGACGTGTCGCAGCTGGTGCTGGAGGAACTGCGCGCGCGCATCCGCCAGGCCCTGCTCGCCGACAAGCTCGGCCAGATTTCCGGCCCGCGCATGAGCGCGACCGAGGTGCTGGAACGCGCCGCCGAAATGTCGCGCATCCTCGGCGCCACCTACGGCCGGCTGCAATCGGAACTGCTGACGCCGCTGCTGCTGCGCGCCGCCGCCATCCTCGCCCGCCGCGGCGAAATCCCGCCGCTCGCCGTCGACGGGCGCGCGGTCGCGCTCGAATACAAATCGCCGCTCGCGCGCAACCAGGCGCGCATGGACGCGCAGCAGACCCTGTTGTGGCTCGGCGCGGTGCGCGATCTCGGGCCCGAGGCGCTCGCCGCCGTCGACCGCGCGGCGGCCGCGCGCTGGCTCGGCCGCGCCTTCGGCGTGCCGGGCGAGCTGATCCGCGACGGCGGGCTTGCGCGCGCCGAGCGCATAACATCACCGGCGGCGGCCCTGACCGCGCTGGCCGCAACCCTGACCGCCGGAGACAACCGATGAGCGCGCCCGAAAATTCCTGGCCGTGGATGGTGCCGCCCGAGCTCGGCGTCGCCGACGCCGACGGCGACACGCTGGCGCGCGCCGTGGCGCGGGTCTTTTCCGGCGCCGACGGCGAGCGGTTCGCCCGCTACCTGCGCGCCATCACCCTCGATCGCGCCCTCGGCCCCGACGCGCCGGTCGCCCGGCTCCGCCATCTCGAAGGCCAGCGCCAGCTGGTCCGCCATCTTCTCGCGCTCGCCGAGCGCGGGCGCGCCTGACGTTATTTATATGGAGGACAACACCGTGACCGAAAACATTCCCGAGACCGCCGACGCCCCCGTACCCGCCGACGCGCCCGCCGATACGCCGGATCCCGCGTCCGTATCATTTGTCGCGCGCGTCACGCCGGCAGGCGTGCATTCGCACGACGATTCGCCCGCGCGCCCCGAATACCTCCCCGAAAAATTCTGGGACGCGGCCAAGGGCGAGGCGCGGATCGAATCGCTCGCGCGCAGCTACGCCGAACTGGAGAAAAAACTCGGCGCCGGCGCGGGCGTGCCGGCCGATCCCGCCGGCTACCGCATCGAAACCCGCGACGACATGGTGATGGCCGACCCCGAGGTCAACGCGTTGCTGCACAAGGCCGGCTTCACCCAGGCCCAGGCGCAGGTGGTCTACGACCTCGCCGCCGACAAGCTGCTGCCGCTGGTCGGCGAAATCGCGGCCGAGTTCGAGGCCGACGCGCAAAGCGAGCGCCTCGCCCGCCATTTCGGCGGCGAGGCGCGCTGGCGCGAACTCGCGCGCCAGATCGCCGCCTGGGGCCGCGCCAGCCTGCCGGCGAGCGCGTTCGAGGCGCTCTCCGCCACCTACGAGGGCGTGATCGCCATGCACCGGATGATGGCCTCGGGCGAGCCGGGCCTGGCGCGGGGCGAGGCCGCCGGCCGGCCGGTGAGCGAGGACTCGCTCCGCCAGAAGATGCGCGATCCGCGCTACTGGCGCGACCACGACCCGGCGCTGCACGCCGAGGTCGCCGAGGGCTTCAAGCGGCTCTACCCCGGCAACAACTGATTTTTTTGCACGCCTCGTTTTGCCCGGGCGGAAAACCGGCCGGCGGGTCAAGCCCGCCGCCGGCCCGCCCGGACGCGCGCCCTTGGGCGGCCCGCGGGAATTTTCGCAACCCCGCGCCACAACCCCAGGGCGGCCGCGCCCGAAATCCGTCTTCCTTCAACCCAAGCCTCAAGGAGAGCGTTCGATGAGCACGACCGTCGAAACCGCCTTTACCAAGCACTACCAAAGCGAAGTCCATCTCGCCTATCAGCGGATGGGCTCGAAACTGCGCAACACCGTCCGCGTCAAGGACAACGTCGTCGGCGCCACCACCACCTTCCAGAAGGTGGGCAAGGGCACCGCCTCGACCAAGGCCCGCCACGGCAAGGTGCCGGTGATGAACGTCGATCACGCCCAGGTCGAATGCGCGCTCGCCGACTACTACGCCGGCGACTGGGTCGACCGGCTCGACGAGATCAAGACCAACATCGCGGAAAAGCAGGTGCTGATCAACGCCGGCGCCTACGCCCTCGGGCGCAAGACCGACGAGCTGATCATCGCCAGGCTCGACGCCTCGACCAACTACGCCGGCACCGGCGCCGACGGCCTGACCAAGGCCAAGGCGCTGGCCGCGTTCGAGCTGCTGGGCGAGGCCGACGTGCCCGACGACGGCGACCGCTTCGCCATCGTCGGCTGGAAGCAGTGGAGCGATCTTTTGAACATCGCCGAGTTCGCCAACGCCCAGTTCGTCGGCGAAAAGGAACTGCCGTGGCAGGGCACCCAGGCCAAGCGCTGGCTCGGCACGCTGTGGATGCCGCATTCGGGCCTGACCAAGACCGCCGGCGTCCGCCATTGCTACTGGTACCACAAGACCGCGGTCGGCCACGCCGTCGGCGCGCACGTCAAGTCCGACATCACCTGGCACGGCGACCGCGCCGCCAACTTCGTCAACAACATGATGAGCCAGGGCGCCTGCCTGATCGACGCCTCCGGCGTCGTCAGCCTGCGCTGCCTCGAATAGCAAAAAGGAGAACCGACCATGGCTTACAACGCGAAGAACCTGAGCGTGCTCGCCTACGCCAACGGCTTCACGCTCTGGCATTACGCCACGCCCGATACCGGCAACGCGGTCGACACCGCCGGCTATTTCAACGACGCCGCCGACATGATCCGCGCGGGCGACGTCATCCTCGCCAACACCGAAACCGGCGGGGCGGCCAAGGCCGGCCTGCTGCTGGTTTCGGCCAATTCGGGCGGCGTGGTCGATACCAACGACATGACCCAAATCGGCGCGACCGACACGCGCTAGGGTCGAGCCCGAGTCAATGTCTCCATTTCGTCGCCCCCGCGAAAGCGGGGGCCCAGGATTCCGAAAAACTGGATTCCCGCTTGCGCGGGAATGACGGAACAAAGGCATCCGATCGGATCCCACACCCCCACACCCCCTCACCCCAACCCTCTCCCCCCGGATGGGGGGAGAGGGAAGGGTGAGGGGGAGGGTTGGGGTGGGGTGGGGGGATTTTTTCAAACCGAAAACCGCCGAGGTTTTTTCATGGCCGCCAGCGACATCGCCCTCTGCTCGCGCGCGCTGATCCGCATCGGCGCCGCCAGCATTTCCTCGTTCGACGACGGCTCGCTCGAAGCCGAGGTCGCCGCCAATCTCTACCCGTCCGCGCGCGACGCGCTGCTTTCCGCGCACCCGTGGAGCTTCGCCACCGGCCAGACGGCGCTGCCGCGCCTCGCCGCCGGGCCGCTCGCCGACCACGCCTTCGCCTTCCAGCTGCCGGCCGATTTCCTGCGCGCGCTCTCCGCCGGGCCGCCGGGGCGCGGGCGCGGCCTCGCCTACCGCATCGCCGAAAGCCGCCTCCACGCCGACGCCGACGAGGTCACGCTCACTTATATATTCCGCCCGGGCGAGGGCGCCTTTCCGCCCTTCTTCGACCAGGCGCTGATCGCGAGGCTGTCGGCCGAATTCTGCCTGCCGCTGACCGAAAACGCGGCGCGGGCCGAAATGCTGCACCGCCTGGCCGAGGCCGAATTCCGCCGCGCCAAGATCGTCGACAGCCAGCAGGATTCGCCGCCCGCGCTCGAGGATTTCACCCTGATCGAGGCGCGATCGCCATGAGCCGCGCGACGCTGCTCAAGACCAGCTTCGCCGCCGGCGAAATCAGCCCGCGCCTCCTGGGCCGGAGCGACCTCGCGGCTTACGAAAACGGCGCCGCGCGGCTGCGCAACGTCGCCATCCATCCGACCGGCGGGGTCGGCCGCCGGCCGGGGCTGCGTTACGTCGCGACCGCGCCCGGCGCGGGCCGCCTGGCCGCGTTCGAATTCAACACCGAGCAGGTCTATCTGCTGCTGTTCACCGCCAACAAGATCACCGTCTTTCGCGACGACGCGGCGGTCGCCGAAATCGCGACGCCCTGGGGCGAAGACCGGGTCGGCCAGCTCGCGTGGGTGCAAAGCGCCGACATGCTGTTCGTCGCGCACCCCGAAACGCCCGTCCGGCGCGTCACCCGCACCTCGCACGCCGCCTGGACCATCGCCGAGCTGGCGTTCGCCGAAAAAGACGGGCGGATTTTCCAGCCGCACCGCAAGTTCGCGGCCGAGGCCGTCACCCTCGCGCCTTCCGCCACCGGCGGAACGGTGACGCTCGCCGCGTCGGCGGACGTATTCCAGGGCGGCCACGTCGGCGCGCGCTTCCGCCTGCAAAACAAGGAAGTGGAAATCACCGCCGTCGCCTCCGCCACCTCGGCGACCGCCTTGGTCAAGGAAACCCTCGCCGGCACGGCGGCGACGGCGGATTGGGAGGAACAGGCGTTCTCGGCCGTTCGCGGCTGGCCGGTGTCGCTCTGCTTCCACCAGGACCGGCTGGTCCTCGGCGGCTCGCGCGACCTGCCCAATCGCCTCTGGCTGTCGAAGTCGGCGGACTTGTTCAACTTCGATCTCGGCACCGGCCTCGACGACGAGGCGATCGAGTTCGCGATCCTGTCGGACCAGGTCAACGCCGTGCGCGCGGTCTTTTCCGGGCGGCACCTGCAGGTGTTCACCTCGGGCGCGGAATGGATGGTGAGCGGCGATCCGCTCACCCCCGCCAACATCCAGCTTCACCGCCAGACGCGGGTCGGCTCGCCCGTCGATCGGGCGGTGCCGCCGCGCGACGTGGACGGCGCGACCGTGTTCGTCGCCCGCACCGGCACCGAGGTGCGCGAATTCCTCTACGCCGACGTGGAGCAGGCCTACCGGGCGACCGATCTCGCCACCCTCGCGCCCCATCTGATCGACGCGCCGGTCGACCAGGATTTCGATCCGGTCGGCCGCCTGCTGCACGTGGCGATGGCCGACGGCTCGATCGCGACGCTGACCGCCTTCCGCGCCGAGCAGGTCGCCGCCTGGACCCGGCAGGAAACCGACGGCGCGTTTCTCGCGGTCGCGGTGGTCGGCGATATCACCTACGTTTTGGTCCGGCGCGGCGCCCAAATCCTGGTCGAGCGGTTCGATTCCGCCCTCGGCGTCGACGCGGGCCTTTCCGGCGCGGCCGACCCGGCGAAAACCGTGTGGAGCGGGCTCGATCACCTGGAAGGGCGGACGGTGAAAGTGGTCGCCGACGGCGTGGTCGCGCCCGATGCCGTGGTCGCGGCGGGGCAGATCGCCCTCGCCCGCCCGGCGTCCTCGGTGCAGGCCGGCCTGCCGTTCCGCCATACGATCGAGCCGCTGCCGCCGCCCGGCGGCGGCAAGCCGGTGCGTCCGGTGGCGTTGACCCTGCGATTGAAGGATACCGCCGCGCTCCGCCTCGACGCCGGGCGCGGGTTCGCCGACATCCCGTTCCGGCGCTTCGGCGCCGGCGTCCTCGACGGCCCGGCGCCCACGTTCACCGGCGACGTGACGGTCAGGGCCTCGGGCTGGCGCCGGGGCGGCACCGAACCCTTGTGGCGGATCGAGCAATCGACGCCGTTGCCGTTCACGCTGCTCTCGGTCGCGACCGAAATCGCCGGCGGCGAGAGTTGATCGCGACATGTGGAACGCCCCCCACCCCAACCCTCCCCCGCAAGGGGGGAGGGGGATTTGTTTAGAGTCCCCCCTCCCGTCGCGCCGGTAGGCGCGCATTCGCGCGACGCGGGAGGGGGTTAGGGGGAGGGGGTGGAGCGGACGGCGGCGAATGAGCTTCAACTTTCAACAAGGAGATTTGTCATGGGCGGTTTCACCCCCGCGGCCGTGCTGACCGCGATCGATGCGGGCATGAAGATCATCCAGCAACGACGCCAGGCAAAGGCGGCGCGATCGGAGATCGAGGAGGAAACCGCCGCCCGCGCGGCGGAGATCGAGGCCAATCGCGCCGAGGCCGCGCGCGCGCGCGACCTGCGGTTGAGGCGCGCGCTCGCCGCGCACCGCGCCCGCTTCGCCGCCGGCGGACTGGATCCCGCCCAAGGTTCCGCCGAGGCAGTGCTCGGCGGTCTCGTCGCCGAAGCCGACCGGGAAACCGACGACGACCGGCGGCGGGCCGGCTTTCGTCTCGGCGATCTCGATCGCCGCCGCCGGCAACGGCTCGACCTGCTGGCCCGGGAACGGCGACAGGCGACCTGGGACATCTTCCGCCGCTCGCTGCTTGACCTCTGAACCTTTTCCCCAAACCGGAGAATCCCCATGGCCGACCATATCCAGATCGGCGACGTCGCGCCCCGCATCCGATACGTCGCCAACGGATCGCAAACCCAGTTCACCTATCCGTTTCCCATCTTCGTCGCGGCGGATTTGGAAGTTTATCTCGGCGAAACGAAACAGACCTCGGGCTACACGGTCGCCGGCGCGGGCGCGAGCGCGGGCGGAACGGTGGCGTTCGCCGCCGCCCCCGCCGACGGGACGGCGGTGACGCTCCGCCGCCACATCGCCATCAAGCGCACCAGCGATTTCCAGGAATCGGGCGAATTCCGCGCCAAGGTCATCAACGACGAATTGGATTACCAGACCGCCGCGTTGCAGCAGGTGGCCGACGACGCGGCGCGCGCGGCGCGCTTGGCGGCGACCGACGCGGCGGCCGACCTGATCTTGCCCGCCAAGGCCGCGCGCGCGGGCCGGGTCCTGGCCTTCGACGGCGACGGCGACATCGCGGTTTCGGCCAAGACGCTGGCGCAATTGGAAACCGAGGCCGACAGCGCGGCGGCCAGCGCCACGGCGGCGGCGGCGAGCGCGACGAGCGCGGCGACCGGCGCCGCCAACGCGGCGGCGAGCGCGACGGCGGCGGCGACCGGCGCGGGCGATGCCGCGACCTCGGCCGCCGAGGCCTCCGCTTCCGCCGCCCAGGCGCAAGCGGCGGCGGCGAGCGGGCTTTACGCCAACGCGATTTCCAAGTCGGGGAACTACACGGTCGTCGAGGCCGACGAGGGCAATTTGATCCGGGTCGATGCCTCGGGCGGCGCGGTGACGATCACGCTTCCCGACGTGACCGCGTTCGCGACCGATTTCCGCGTCGGCGTGGTGAAGGTGGACGCGGGCGTCAACCCGGTGACCGTGAGCCGGAGCGGCGCCAACACCATCAACGGCGGCACCGGCTTCGCCGTCGCCAGCCAATGGCAGACGGTCAACTTCGCGGGCGACACGGCGACGGGTTCCTATGTGGCGATGGACGTGACGGCGGCGGGCGCGCTGAAAGCCGCCAGCAACCTGAGCGATCTCGCCGACCCGGCGACCGCGCGAACCAACCTGGGGCTGGGCACGGCGGCGATCAAGAACGCGGCGGCCGGTTCGGGCGATTTGTTGCCGGCCAACGGCGACGGCTCGCAGTTGACGGGGATTTCGGCGTATCTGACCGGCGAAATCAAAATATGGCCGGGCGCGAGCCTTCCCTCGGGCGGGTGGCTTTGGTGCGATGGCGCGGCGGTGTCGCGCGCGACCTACGCCGCCCTGTTCGCCGCGATCGGCACCGCGTTCGGCGCGGGCGACGGATCGACCACGTTCAACCTGCCCGATTTGCGCGGCCGCGCGCCCTTCGGCAAGGACGACATGGGCGGCAGCGCCGCCAACCGGATCACCTCGGGCGGCTCGGGCGTCAACGGCGCGAGCCTGGGCGCGACCGGCGGCGCGGAAACCGTGACCCTCACCACGGCGCAGATGCCGAGTCATAGTCACTCATTTAGTCCCGCGTTTGTTGGAAGTGGTGGTGCTACATATAACCCATCGGAAGGATATAATTTTACCAGTTCGAATACGGGTTCGACTGGCGGTGACCAAGCACACCAAAACATGCCGCCGGCGCTTGTACTCAACTTCATCATCAAGATCTAATGCTTACTCCCGGTGCCGCGCACGCGAAAAAATACAGCGACCACCTGACCACCGCCGCCCCGGCCTGAGCGGGTAATCCCCCCGTAAACGCCGCCGCGCGTCCCCGGCGGAACCGCCCCCCACCCCAATCCTCCCCCGCGTCGCGCGAATGCGCGCCTACAACCAAAAAAGGAGACCAACCCCGTGCCATCCGCGAAGAGAGGCGGCCGACGGCTCGCGCCGCCGCCCGACACCGTCGACTTTCCCGATTTCGTCGCCCGCTGGAACGAGGCGCAAGGATTGGCGACGCCCGCGCTTCACCGCCGCATCGCCCGCTGGCTGGCGGAGCGCTGGGCGGCGGGCGGGCGCGAGCTGCTGCTGCTCGCGTTCCGGGGCAGCGGCAAGTCGACCCTGATCGGGCTGTTCGCGGCGTGGCTGCTGACGCGCGATCCGAACCTGCGCATCCTGATCCTCTCGGCCGACCACGCGCTCGCGCGCAAGATGGCGCGGAACGCCAAGCGCATCGTCGAGCGCCATCCGCTGACCGGGCATCTGCGCCCGGCGCGGAGCGACGAGTGGGCCTCCGACCGCTTCACGGTCGCGCGCGCGGCGGAATGGCGCGATCCCTCCGTGCTGGCGCGCGGCATCGGCGCCAACCTCACCGGCAGCCGCGCCGACGTGGCGATCTGCGACGACGTCGAGGTGCCGAAAACCTGCGACGGCGAGGGCAAGCGGCGGGATCTGCGCGAGCGGCTGGACGAAATCGAGTTCATCCTCAACCCGGGCGGCCTCCGCCTCTTCGCCGGCACGCCGCACACCTATTATTCCATCTACGCCGACGCGGCGCGGCCGGAGACGGAGGAGGAAAAGCCCTACCTCGCCGGGTTCGCGCGCCTGGAAATTCCGGTGCGCGACGCCGATGGGCAAAGCGCCTGGCCCGAGCGCTTCACCCCGGCCAAGATCGAGGCCGCGCGCAAGCGCGCCGGCCCGGTCAAGTTCGCGAGCCAGATGATGCTGCAATTCGCGGGCGCGGCCGAGGGCCGGCTCGACCCCGCGCGCATGCGCCGCTACGAGGGCGAGCCGGTCTATCGCGAGGGCAACGGCGAGGCGACGCTGACGCTCGAAGGCCATCGGCTCGTTTCGGCGTCCTGCTGGTGGGACCCGGCCTACGGCGCCAAGGAACGGGGCGACAAGTCGGCCATCGCCGCGGTGTTCGTCGACGAGGACGGGCATTACTGGCTGCACCGGATCGCCTACCTGACCCACGGCGGCGGCGGCGACGGCGCGGGGGGCGCGGAGGGCGCGGCCGGGACGGCGGAGGGCGCGAGCGAGGCGGTGCAGCTTTGCCGCCAGGTGGCGGCGTTCGCGCGCGATTGGCGCATGCCGAAAATCCGGGTCGAGAGCAACGGGCTCGGCCAGTTCCTGCCCGGGCTGCTGCGCGCGGAGATCGCCGCCCTCGGCCTCGCCATCGCGGTGGTCAAGGAAACGTCGGCCAAATCGAAAACCGCGCGCATCCTGGACGCGTTCGACGCCATCCTCGCCGCCGGGCGGCTGTCGGCGCACCGCGAGGTGTGGCGCTCGCCGCTGATCGCCGAGATGCGCGAATGGCGCCCGCGCGGCAAGGGCCGCGACGACGGCCTCGACGCGGTCGCCGGCTGCCTGCTCGCCGAGCCGGTGCGGCTTTCGCGCCGGGCGCGACCGTTTTCGCCGGAGGATACGCCGGAGCCCGCGACGCCGAGGCCCGATTGGCGGCGCGGCGCCGTCCAATACGCGGCGGCGACCGAGTTCGAGGTTTAGCGGATCGCGGCGCGGGCGTACCCCCGCCGGATAACCACACCCCCACCCCAGCCCTCCCCCGTCAAGGGGGAGGGAGATTTCTCTCAAGTCCCCCTCCCTCGTCACGCCGGTAGGCGTGCATTCGCACGACGCGGGAGGGGGATAGGGGGAGGGGTGCCTTTTGGAAAAGGAGAAAACCCGATGCAAGCCCATTGGACCCTCGATCTCATCTGGTGGATCACGGCGGTGGAGCTGCCGGCGCTCGGCGGGCTCTACTGGCTCGCCTGGCGCAACCGGCGCGACGCCGACGGCGCCCTCGACGCCGCGCGCCGCCGGACCGACGCCGCGTTCGTCGCGTTGCGCGAAAGCCTTTCCGCCTACAAGCTCGAGGTCGCGACGTCGTACGCCTCGATCCCCTATTTGCGCGAGGTGGAGGCGCGGCTCACCGACCATCTGATCCGGATCGAGGCCAAGCTCGACCGCTCGGTCGGCCTCGCCGGGGGCGCGCCGTGACCAGTTCCGGGGCGCCGGACGCGGTCGACGTTCTCGCCCGCACCGTCTACGGCGAGGCGCGGGGCGAATCGGTGCGCGGCCGGGAAGCGGTCGCGTGCGTGGTGATGAACCGGGTCGCGCGCGCCGCCGCGCAGGGCGGCTGGTGGTGGGGATCGACGGTCGCCGAAGTCTGCCGCCGGCCGTGGCAGTTCAGCTGCTGGAACGCGGACGACCCCAACCGGAGCGCGATCGAACGCGCCGACGAAAAGGACCGCGAGTTCGCCGTCTGCCTCCGCATCGCCCGGCGCGCGGTCGCGGGCGCGCTCGCCGATCAGACCCGAGGCGCCACCCACTATCACGCGCACGGGGCGACGCCGCCGTGGGCGGCGGGGCGCGAGCCTTCCGCCGTCATCGGCCGGCACAAATTTTACAACGACGTGGAATAAGGGAGATTGCCCATGTGGCCCGCGATTCTCGGCCCCGTCATCTCGGGGATTTTTTCGGTCATCGACAAGGCGGTCGCGGACAAGGACCAGGCCGCCGCCATCAAGGCGCGGCTGCAGGAAATGGTGCTGACCGGGCAGCTGCGCGAGATCGAGGAAGCGGCGGCCAACATCCGCGCGGAAGCGAGCGGCGATTCCTGGCTGCAACGCTCGTGGCGGCCGATCACCATGCTCACCTTCGTCGCCCTGATCGTCGCCAAGTGGCTCGGCTTCACCGCGCCCGGGGTTACGGAAGCGGTCGAGTTGGCCCTGTTCGAGATCATCAAGATCGGCCTCGGCGGCTACGTCATCGGCCGCAGCGTCGAGAAGGGCATCCGGGTGTGGAAGGAGAGGTAGATTCCGTAACGGTTACACCTTTAGGTTGTATCCGCCGCGCCGGATAAATCGTTGAGGTTCCTTATGTTCCATCTTCGTTCTTTACTTGATCCTCGTTCGTTGCCACCATATCCAACCTGAAAGGACTTGGCCATGACCATCCGGCTTCCCGAGTTTTCCCACCAGCCCGACCCGGACTACCAATACGTGTCCGACCCCATGGGCCGGATCGGCCGGGGCACCTGGCGGCGGCGGCGCAAGGCCGACCCGTTCGGCCGGACCGAGGCCGATTGGGAGTTCGAGGCGCTGCGCAAGGACTTCGACCTGCGAAAGCCGCTCCAACGCATTTTCCGCGACCGGTCGCTCGACCTCGCCCAGCCGGTCGGGCGCGACGCCGACAACGACCCCTTCGACGTCGCCCTGATCGAAACCCTGCTCGCCAAGACCGGCCTGTTCGACCTCGGCCGGACCGAGGGCCCGACCGGCCATTACGGGACGGCGCTCGAGGACGCGATCCGCGATTTCCAGAAATCCGCAAACCTGAAAATCGACGGCCGGATCAATCCGGGCGGGCCGACGTTTGCTGCGCTCAACGCGCGGCTCGCCGAGGGCGAAAAGGCGGGCGACGATGGCGACGACGGCGGCGGCGATAAGGATGCGACGCCCGCCGAACGCAAGCCGGCGGACCTGTTGGAAATGGCGATGCAGCGCCGCAGAGACCCGTTTCCGCCCTCGCCCGGAGAAATCCTCGACGGCAGATTTCCGGGCGGAGCAGGAGGCGGCGCCGGCGGCGGCGCGCGCGGGCAGAGGCCGATGCCGCCGGTACCGCCCGTCGATCCGCCGCGCCGGCCGGACCCCGCCCGCCGGCCGCCGGCCGATTCCGGCGACCAACCCGGCGACGAGCCCGACGCCGAAAAGGCCCGGCGCGCGGCGCTCGCCGACGACTTCGTCAAGGAAATCACCAAGCCGCTGGAAGCCCACCGCGGCAACGACACCACCAAAAAAGGCAACGACATCGTCGCGCGGGAGTGCAAGGCCATCCTCGAAGAGGAGTTTCCGGAGTTCCTCGGCAAGATCGAACACGTCGGCGGCGCGACCAAGGACGGCAGCGGTCGTAAAAAAGACGAACTCTCCGAGAAATACGTTCCGAACAAAGCGCGGCGCGCGTTGAAACTGGACGCGCGCCCCGGCAGCAGCCATCCGGATTTGACGTGGCGGCACGAAGACGAAGGCAAGGAAACCAGCGCCCACGCCAATACCGTGACCACGAAAGCCGACCGCAAAACGCCGACGACCCGGGAACAGAGCAGCTTCGACCGCCTGGTCGAGAACGTCGGCGAGGAATTCGCCACCCAATTGCCGAAGCTTCGCAAAGACGACGACCCGGACGACTACGCCGAAAAAGTCCGCGCGAAATGCCGGGAGATCTTCGGGAAGTGGCTCGGCAAGCCGCGCAAGGGTTCTCCGGATGACGGCAAAAATGGTTTGTCGGCGCCATGACCGGAATCGACCCTCACGACGTGCGGATTCGGAAACGGGAAATCGTCCTGAGCTCGGCGGATCAGCTTGCCTACGCCGAGGTTCTCGCGCGGGAATTCCCCGAGGCGCGTTTTCTCGACGACCCCTATACGCTGCCCAAGAACGAAAAGCCATCCGAAGCCACCGTCCGCTCCCTCGCCGAATGCCGTTGCGAGAATGTGGTGATCGTGTTCGACCCGGCATGGCGGCCCGAATGGAAAGGCGAGCCCAACTCCCCGAAAAGTAATTGTTGGTATATCCGTAACCTTCCTCTTCCCAACGGCAGATTCGAACGCGGCCGGGGAATCCGGCAGAAGAAACGGCCCGACGATACGTTCGCCGGCGAAATTTCCGAAGGCATCGAAAGCGGGCGAATCTATTTCCGCATCGCACCGAACGATCGCGAACAGGAAATGCTGGCGCGCAAGGCCCTTCGCCTGATCGGCAAGATCGCGAGCAACAAGGGCCTGCTGCTGGTCCGATATCCGTCGCTCACGGTCATCTGTCCGGAGACGAGGTCCGAATGGTGGATCGGGTTCGACGCTCGGCGCTGGTGTCTCGAAAAGCCGACCCGTTCGCTCGGCGGCATGTGGCACCCAAGTGGCGCCTGGGCCTACCGGCCGAAGGCGGAGGGCCTAACCGCGCCGCCCGCGCAACTCCCGGGGACCCGCGAAGCGGAGGCGCCGTCCGGATCCGGTTCCCGGATCCCATCCCGCCGCGTCTCCGAGCGGTGGCGCGCATGGATCATGACCTGGGACGACGAACTTGCCTACGCCGATCTGCTCGCGCAAGCGTTTCCCGGCGTTCGATTCATCGAAGACTACGTTCCGGTGGCGACCACGGGTCCCATGCCGGACATTCGGCCCAGGGCCGCGCTCGCCGAGTGCCCCGCGGATACGGTCCATATCGTCCTCGATCCAACCTGGAAGTTTAAGTGGCGATACGAGAAGTACGAAATCGACGGGCCGTATGCGCGTTGGATTTACGGCGAATTGCCGTTGCCGTACGGCACGATCAAGCGCAACCCTTTCGGCGGCGGCGAAGGCGGCCCCCGAACCCGGCCGCTCAATACGGATCAGGCCTCCAAACTCACGGAAGGAAGAATCTATTTCTATTCCGAACGCGGCAATGAGTCGCAGAGGGCCGCCGTTTCCACGGCGCTTCGCCTGATCGGCCGCGTCGCGAGCAGGAAAAACTTCGTCCGCGTCGACGCCAAAACCCTGAATGTCATCGATTCCGACCCCGGAGCGGTGCCCTGGATCGGGAACGGCGCGCGCCGTTGGTGCCTGGAAAAGCCCGACCGGATATTTGGCGGGATATACATCGACCCGTGGTCCGAGGGATGGCGCCTGCGCCCGAAAGCGGAGTGACGGCTTACAGCGAGGTTTTTCACCGACGGAGGAACCCATGAGTTGTCTCGGACTTCATATGGCGCTCACGGCGGCCGAGCGGCAGGGCCTGGAAGCCATTTCGGATCCGCAGGGGCGGATCGACCATATCGAGGAACTGACCGGAAACTGGAGTCCGGAGTTCTTCCAGGAAACCGACAAGGCGTGGGATCCCATTCACCGCTGCCTGGGCGCGTTTCCGCCCGACACCGAATGGTTCTACAAGGTCGAGCCGAGGCTCGGCCCCTACGCCCTGCCCGAGGATCACGGCTCCTATCCGCTGCGCTGGTGCATCCTCGGCGGCCGGCGGCTGGTGCCGGACGAACTGCCCGACGGGGGCAATTATTTCATGCGCCTGATCGAACCGGCGGAGGTGGTCGACATCGCCCAGGCGCTGCCCGCCATCGACAAGGCCTGGATGCGGGAAAAGTTTTTTTATCATTGCAAGGGCGCGTGGCCCGAATACGGGGAGGATTTTTTCGAGTACACCTGGGAGTGGTTCCAGCCGCTGCGCGACTACTTCATCCGCATGGCCGGCAACGGCCGCCCGATCGTCTTCTCCGCCGACCAGTAGGCGCGCGGGGCGCGGGAGAAGCGGATCGCGCGGGGCGGGGGCTTTATTTATAATCCCTCCATGCCCCGCCGCCCGCGCCCCCGCAAAAACAAACCCCCCGCCCGGCGCAATCCTTACGCGCCGCTCGCGCGCGCGGCCCGGGCCCAGGCGGTTCCCTCGAAAAAAATCTACCGGCGGAAGGCGAAGCACCCGAAAAAGGGCGCGGGCGGAAACGAAAATTAGAAAACGCCGCCCGTCGGCGCGGTCACTTCGCGGGCCGGTTCAGCCGGTAGACGCGAAACGCGTTGTCGCGGCCGACGCGCCGGGCGAGGTCGGCGGGCAGCGCGTCCGCGAACGCGCGCGCCCGGGCCAGGCGCTGATCGCCCGAGTCGTGGAACTGGTCGCTGCCGACCATGAACCGGTCGGGAAATTCCCCGAGCATCTCCAGCCAATCGGGGCGAACCGCGCCCGAGGGCATCAGCGCCGAGGTCTTCTGCGGCCCGCGCGAATCCAGCTTCACGCTCATGTAGAGATTGGAATGGCGCGCGAGCAGCGCGCGCATCAGGGGCACCGTCCGCTCCCCGGTCAAATCCCAGCCCGCGTGCGCCCAGACGACGCGGGCGTTCCGGTTGCGGGCGAGCAGGCGCTCGAGGCCGGAGATGTTTTCCTTGAGCGTTTCCGGATTGCGCCCGCGCGGGCGGCCTTCCGGGAACGGCATGTCCCGGGGCACGGCTTCCATGTGCAGATCGATCGGCATGCCGTGTTCGGCGGCGACGTCGGCCAGCGCCAGCAGCAAGGGATGGTCGGGCGCGGTCGATTCGTAGGGGTGGTTGCTCGGCCCGGCGGCGACATGGGAAAAAGAGAAGTGCTCGGCGGTCAGTTCGCCGAACCCGGCCGCCCCCGCCCGGGCGATGGCCTCGGCCTCGCGGCGGAACTCGGCGACGATGTCGGGGGTGACCTTGTCCGGCAGGGTCCGGTGGATCATCGGATTGAGCGATTCGCCGCCGGCGACGAAGGCGAAGCGGTCCGGATGGGCGCGGGCGATGGGTTCCAGCGCGCTCCGCCCGTAGGCGCCGGGATGCCCGGGCGGAAACGGCGGCGGCAGGAGGATGCCGAGTTCGACCCGGAATTCGTCCATGGCGCGCAGCATCGCCGAGACGCTGGCGCCCCGGCGCGCGCTCCGCATCGGATGGACGTGGACGTCGATCAGGGCGACGCTGGCCCCGGCGTTCGCCGGCCGGGCGTCGGCCGCCGCCGGCGCGAAAGGCGCCGACAGAGCAATCCACAAAATCGTCCAGACGCGAAGCCGCATCGCGCGTTCCCGCTCCCGCAAGCGGAAGGATTATCGTTCTATGCTCTAAGCGTCCGAAAACGGACGGCCGACGGCAAGAGCTAATCGCCCTTCTCGTCCTTGGCGACCAGGCTGAGGCGGCGGTCGACCATGCTGCGCCGTTCCTGGGCGCGCCGTTCGACGCCGTCGGGGCCGCTGCCGTCGACGACGCGGCGCTCGAACCACGAGCGCCGGTCTTCCGCCGAGCGCGGCGTGTAATCGATGTGCCAATGGGTGGTGGCGCGGAGCCGCGCCGCCAGCGTCAAGGCGAGCGAATGATAGAACCGCCGCCCGAACGTGGGATCGCCCCGGAGCAGCGCGCGGATCATGTTTTCGGTGATGCACAGAACCTGCACCTCGGTTTCGGCGAGGATGCTGGCGCTCGCCGGCGCGTCGTCGAGAAACGCCATTTCGCCGAAGATGTCGCCGCGATCGAGGTTGGTGATCTCGAAGCGCTTGTCGCCCTGGCCGCGGCGGATCACCCGCACCGAACCCTTTTCGATGACGAAAATGCCGTCGGGCCTTTTGCCTTCCTCGACGATCAGTTCGTCGGGCTCGTAGAGCCGGGTGTCGGCGCTCTTGAGCAGGAACGACTCTTCTTCCGCGAGCAGGCGCGAAAAGACGCGCCCGAACGACTGCTTGAGGTCGTCGGCGATATACGGACGCAGCGCGTTAAGATTGACGACTTTCATCGCAAACCCCCGCCCCCGGCCGACGATGCCGTTTCGCCTGACCCTCCGACCGCGGAGCAAGAAAAGTTCGGTTTGTACACAAAATTCTAACAGAAAGGTTCCGAATGGGACACTACGTTGCAATACTTATAACTATTCCCGGCGATCCGCTGTGACGGCCGTCACAGGCCCGAATACCGGCTAATCCGTTGATAATCCTAAAAATTGCGGAAAACCGCCCTACGCCGCCTTGCGGTTGCGGCGGAGCAATTCGAGCATTTCGAGCGCGGCGGTCGGAATGTGGGTGCCGGGCGGATAGACCTGGGCGACCCCGGCGGCCTTGAGCACCGGAATGTCTTTGGCCGGCACCACGCCCCCCACCACCACCAGGATGTCGCCGGCGCCCTGGCGTTTCAGTTCCGCGATCAGCGCCGGCACCAGGGTCTTGTGCCCCGCCGCCTGGGACGAGACGCCGACCACGTGCACGTCGTTTTCGATCGCCGCGCGCGCGGCCTCGGCCGGGGTCGCGAACAGCGGACCCAGTTCGACCTCGAAGCCGAGATCGGCGAAGGCGGTGGCGATCACCTTGGCGCCGCGGTCGTGGCCGTCCTGGCCGAGCTTGGCGACCAGCAGCCTCGGCCGGTCGCCGTCGCGGGCGAGGCCCGCCACCAGGGCGCGGGCGCGCTCGAACGCCGGATCGCCCGCGGCGGCCGGGCCGTAGACGCCGCCGACCACCTTGGGGTGCGCCTCGAACCGGCCCCACACTTTTTCCAGCGCCTCGGTGATCTCGCCGACCGTCGCGCGCGCGCGCGCCGCCGCGACCGCGCATTCCAGCAGATTGCCCTCGCCGGTGCGCGCGCAATTCCCGAGCGCCGCGAGCGCGTCCCGGCAGGCATCCGCGTCGCGCGTCGCGCGCACGCGGGCGAGCCGCGCCACCTGCGCCTCGCGCACGCGCGCGTTGTCGACCTCGAGGGTGTCGATCGTTTCCTCGGTATCCGGGGGATAGCGGTTGACGCCGACCACCGTTTCCTCGCCCTTGTCGATGCGCGCCTGCTTGAGGGCGGCGGCTTCCTCGATCCGGCTTTGCGGGAATCCTTCGCCGACCGCCTTGGTCATGCCGCCCCGGCGTTCGACCTCGGCGATCAGCCTGCGCGCGTGTTCGACCAGGGACGCGGTCAGGCTTTCGACGTAATAGCTGCCGCCCAGCGGATCGACCACGCGGGTGACGCCGCTTTCCTCGGCGAGGATCAATTGGGTGTTGCGCGCGATGCGGGCCGAAAACGGCGTCGGCAGCGCGATCGCCTCGTCGAGCGCGTTGGTGTGCAGGCTTTGGGTGCCGCCGAGCACGGCGGCGAGCGCCTCCAGCGTCGTGCGCACCACGTTGTTGTGGGGATCCCTGGCGGTGAGCGAGACGCCCGAGGTCTGGCAGTGGGTGCGGAGCATGGAGGAGCGCGGGTCCCGGGGACGGAACTGGCCCATCAGTTCGGCCCACAGCACGCGCGCGGCGCGCAGCTTGGCGACCTCCATGAAAAAGTTCATGCCGATGGCGAAGAAGAACGAAAGCCTGGGCGCGAAATCGTCGACTTTCAGGCCCTTCTTCAGCGCCGCGCGCACGTATTCGACCCCGTCGGCGAGGGTGAAGGCGAGTTCCTGCACCGCGGTCGCGCCCGCTTCATGCATGTGGTAGCCGGAAACCGAGATCGAGTTGAATTTCGGCATCCTTTTCGCCGCGTATGCGATGATGTCGGCGACGATCCGCATGCTCGGCTCGGGCGGATAGATATAGGTGTTGCGGACCATGAATTCCTTGAGGATGTCGTTCTGGATGGTGCCGGCGAGCTTCTCCGGCGGCACGCCCTGCTCCTCGCCGGCGACGACGAACCCGGCCATCACCGGCAGCACGGCGCCGTTCATGGTCATCGACACGGTCATCTGGTCGAGCGGAATGCCGTCGAACAGGATTTTCATGTCCTCGACCGAATCGATGGCGACCCCGGCCTTGCCGACGTCGCCGATCACGCGCGGGTG
Organism: Rhodospirillales bacterium; assembly: GCA_016872535.1. NCBI lineage: Bacteria > Pseudomonadati > Pseudomonadota > Alphaproteobacteria > Rhodospirillales > Rhodospirillales bacterium. The sequence continues at coordinate 19,241 of VGZQ01000045.1, forward strand.
GTCGGAATCGTAGCCGCGATGGGTGGCGAGGTCGAAGGCGACCGAAAGCCCCTTCTGCCCGGCCTTGAGGTTGGCGCGGAAGAAGGCGTTCGAATCCTCGGCGGTGGAAAAGCCCGCGTACTGGCGGATGGTCCAGGGCTTGGCCGCGTACATGGTGGCGCGGATGCCGCGCAAGTAAGGAGCGATCCCGGGGACGGCCGAAGCCGCCTCCAGTTTTTCCAAATCCTCGGCCCCGTAGAGCGCCTTGACCCGGATTCCTTCCGGCGTCGGCCAGTCGAGGCAATCGGGCGAACGGCCCTTCAGTTCCTCGCGCGCGAGCCGCGTCCAAACCGACGCGGCGGACGCGCGCCGCGCCGTCCGCTTTTTCGGCGCGCGTTTCGATTTGCCGGGCCGGGAACGCCTTTTCGCCATGACGCGATCCTTTTTGTCCCCAATTTTTTCGAATCCGACGAAAGTATAGCAACCGGCCCACAGCCGGACATTTGCGCAAAATCAAACGGCTGTATGGCTTTATAGGCCATTATCCACAATATATTGACTTATCCACAATATCTTGTGTTTCGGTTGCCCGTTTTTCCGATCCTTTGTAGTGTTTCCGCCCATGAACGGCCGCCGACGGGGCGGCCGAAAACAGCAAGCGGAGGCGAAGCCGCGGCCGGAGAGAGGGTCTGGGAGCTTTCCCATCCACGCGCGCCCGAAACACCCACATGTCGGAAGAATGGACACCGCTCAAAATCAGCGCCCTGATCGCGCTCTGGAACGAAGGGCTCTCCACCAGCGAAATCGGCAACCGGCTCGGCGTCACCAAGAACGCCGTGGTCGGCAAGGTGCACCGCCTCGGCCTGCCCAAGCGCAATTCGCCGATTCCCCGGAAGCCGGAACCGGCCAAGGTTCTGCGCTTCGAAAACCTCGCGCCCGGCCAGTGCGCGTGGCCCGAGGGCGAACCCGGCACCGAGGAATTCCAGCTCTGCGGCGAACCGGTGGTCGAGGGCCGTCCCTACTGCGCCAATCACTGCGAGCGCGCCTACGTGCGCGTCAGCAAGGAGCGCAAGGACACCGAGGCCGCCTGAGCGCGCCGCCGGGATCGAGCGCGCCGCCGAAAAACGGTTTTGCCGTCATTGCGAGGAGGCCGAAAGCCGACGAAGCAATCCAGGGCGCGGCGGCATTGCGCCGGCCCCGTGGATCGCCGCGGACGCCGCGCGTCCTCGCGACGGCGGCCGGGAGATGTTTTCGCCGGTCCGCCGATCGGGACGCGCCCTAAGTGTCGATCAAGCCGAGGAGAGCGCAACGAATCGCCGCTTGCACTCTTGTCGCGACGCCAAGTTTTCGAATCACGTTATTGATGTGAAAGTTGACCGTCCGCTCGCTCACGTTCATGAGCACCGCGATGTCGGTCGACGACTTTCCCTTGGCGACCCACGTGAGCGCCTCGGTTTCCCGATCGGTCAACGCAACCTCGATCGGCGTCTGCTTGGGGGTCTGCGCGAGACGGTTCCGGACGATTTGCACCAGCAATTCGAAATCCAGCGGTTTTATGAGAAAATCGTCGCATCCCAGCCGTCGGGCCTGGAGATGGCTCTCGCGACTGCCATAGGCGGTGATGAACAGGAAGGGGACATTGCGCAGCTGCCCCGCCGACCTGCGCAACTCGCCGAGGACATCGAATCCGCTCATGCGCGGCATGTCAACGTCGCAGAGGACGATATCGGGCCGTTCGGCGAATTTCCGCACGCCTTCGACGCCATCGGTCGCCACGATGGTTTCGAATCCCTCGTCCTCCAGCACTTCGACCAGCAATTCGACCGTCGCGGGATCGTCCTCGATGCAGAGGATTTTCGGACGAACGCTCATGGCGCCACGGGCTCCGTGCCTTGCGGGATATCTATGATGACCTTCGTGCCTTTGCCCGTCTCGCTTTCGATGCGAAGTTTCCCCTTATGGGCTTCCACGATGCGTTCGACGAAATAGAGTCCGAGGCCCGCCCCGCTCGTGCCCTTGCTGCTCGCTCCCCGGAAATAAGGCTCCCGCACCCGGGATAGATCGTCCGCGGGAATTCCGTTTCCGCGATCCGCGATTACGATCCTTACGGCGGAGCGGTGCTTTTCCGTGCTCAGCGCGATAGGCCTGTCGCGCAACGAATACTTCGCGCTGTTCATAATGACATTCTCGAACGCCTGCCGGAGCAGCGTTTCATCCCCTTCCACGAGCCGCGGTTCGGGGCACAGGTTCAATTCGATCGGCCTGTCTTGCTGCTCCTCCCTCAACTGATCCGCCAGCTTCCGTATCACGGCATTGATGTCGATCACCTGGCGCCGTATGGGGATGGTTCCATCCCCGAGCGCCGACGCGAACTGAACTCGATCGACGATCGATTCGATCCGCTCCGCCGCGTTGCGTATTTTCTCCGCGCGCGCCTTCAGGTCGTCCAATGCGATCTGTTCCGATGGCTTGGTCAGACGATGGACGTGGCCGGTTATGACCGTCAAAGCGTTCCTGATTTCGTGCGAGAGAATGTCGACGAAGCGGCGCTGGAACTCGGCCTCCCGGCGCGCATCGACATCGCGTCGGTAATGCACCTTGACCAGCATCGCCGCGAGCCACTGCGTGGCCACCGCGATCAGACGATTGCCGAGGACGGCGGCAAAGGGCAGTTCGCCCGACGGCTCGATGAACGATCCGACGAGGGACAGCGCCGTCGCCGTTCCGGCGTAAAAAAAAGGCTTCGGCCTGCGTTCGAAGAGGCTCACGAAGATCGGGATCGCGTAGGCAAAGCAGGCTGAAACGTTTTCGGGATGGGTCAATAGATCGAACAGGAAGATCGACGCCAGCAGGATCCAAATTACGGCTTGGGCCCAATAAGCGCCGACCCACGGCGGTAGCCCACCGGCGCGCCTTGTCCCCGCTTTCGGTTCCCGCATTTCGGACATAGGGGCCATCGAATCGGTCCTCCGGCACCTGTCAAAGTTAACAGGTGCGAGAATATGGAAATACCATGCAGATTGACGGGAGGTCACCTCGATGACGAGTCCTGTCGGCTGGCTGGGGCCCATGCGGGTTGCTCGGACGCGACAGGCCGCACGGAAGGGCGGCGATCGACGGCAAAACGATACGGGACGGGAACGATGTTCGTCCCCATGGCAACAGGAGATCGGCACGATGGAGATCGACATCTTCCGTCTCAATATCGAGAAATTTAAGCGAATGCTCGAAACGGAAACCGACGAATCCTCCCGGCGAACGATCGAGCGCATGATCAAGGAATTCGAGGGCATTTCGTCGTCGTCCGGGTCCGGGAGCCGCTTCGACGCGGGAAAGGCGGAGAATCAGCAATCCTGAACCGGCATAAAGGATGGCAAGGGAGAGGACCGATGCAACCGATTCATGTCGCGGAAGAGTTTCCGGACGTATCGATCGAGCAGCGCACCTCCGACGAATGGACGAAGCTCGTTCGGAAACTGCGGTGGATGGGACTCGACGAGGAGGCCGAGCGGACGCGGTGCCTGTTGAGTTGGGTTGTGCCGGTCGGCCCTATCCCCGCGGGCAATCCGAGCCCGAGGGCGAACCCGGCACCGGGAAATTCCGGCGCGGCGGCGAGCCGGCGGCCGAGGACCGGCCCTGTTGCGCGAATCGCCGCGCGCGCGTCAGCAAGGAGCGCAAGGGACACCGAGGCCGCCTGAGCGCGTATCGGCTTTCGCGGATTCGCGGCGCACCCCGCGCGTAATATCACCCCCACCCCATCCCTCCCCCGTCGCGCCGGTAGGCGCGCATCCGCGCGACGAGGGGGAGGGAGATTTTTTAGAGTCCCCTCCCCCCTTGCGGGGGGAGGGTTAGGGTGGGGGCGCGCTCAGGTGTTGTAACTGATGACGCCCGAGGCCTCGAGCTCGTTGAGCTTGAGGGTGAGGTTCTTGTACGCCCGCTCGATCGCGGCCGGCGATTGTTCGACCTTGGCGAGCTTGCCGAGCTCGTCGATGACCGCCTTGCGCATGGCCGGATCCATCGCCGCCTGCATCCGTTTATGCAGCGGCGCGTCCTTTTCCGTCGCCTTGAGAAAGACGATGAGTTCGGCGCTGTCGACGCTCTTGAGGAACGTCTGCACGCCGACGCCGTTGGCGTGCATGAGGCGGAACGGCAGATCCTCGGGCCGCGGCGCGAGCTTGATCGCCTCCGGCAAAAGAATCTCCACCAGCTGCACGAGCAGCTTCTTCAGGTCCTTGTTGTTGAGGACCGCGCGCTTTTCGCCGATGGCGACGACGAACGCGTTTTGTCCGGTCTTGGTGACGGAAACGTCCATAAGGATTGCGTCCGTGCCTGCCGCGCGCCCGCGCCCGCCCCGGCATGACAGGGGGGCCGGCGGCGCGTATGATCCGGCGGATTTTCGGTCTTCCGTGGTTAACGAAGCCTGAACGTTTCCGACCAATTCCATGGCTTTTATCGCCCCATGGCCTTTATTGATCGCATCGAGGAATGCCGCCGGTTCGACCCGGCCGACTACCGCCCGTTCACCGTCGGCGCGGCGCGGGTGGGATCGGTCCGCCACGCCTTCGCCGCCCGGCTCAAGGATTTTCCCGGCGTGTTCGAGGTGGCGGCGGACGGAGTCCGCCTCGACCCGCGGCTCGCCGATTTCGAAACCCGCACCCGGGCCGTCGCCGACGCGCTCGAAAGCTTGCGCGCCAAGGGCGAAATCCCCGGCTGGCGCGACGAGCCGTACCCGGTGGCGGAATCCTTTTCGGCGCCGGCGTTGATGACCATGGAGCGCGCCGCGGTGCCGCTGTTCGGGGTGCGCGGCTACGGCGTGCACATGAACGGCGTGGTCGGCGCGGGCGCGGGCTTGCGCATGTGGGTGGCGAAGCGGAGCCTTTCCAAGCCGACCGGCCCCGGCAAGCTCGACCAGCTGGTGGCGGGCGGCCAGCCGGCCGGCGTCGCGCTCGCCGACAACCTGGTCAAGGAGTGCGCCGAGGAAGCGGCGATCCCCGCCGACCTCGCCCGGCGCGCGGTGCCGATCGGGACGGTCTCCTACCTCACCGAGCGGCCCGAGGGCCTGCGCCACGACGTGCTGTTCAATTACGATCTCGAACTGCCGGAAAGCTTCCGGCCCCACAACGCCGACGGCGAGGTCGAGTCGTTCCACCTCTGGCCGATCGACGAGGTGATCGCGACCGTGCGCGACACCGACCGTTTCAAGTTCAACTGCGCGCTGGTGGCGATCGATTTCCTGATCCGGCGCGGGCTGATCGCGCCCGACCACCCGGACTACGTCGCCCTCACCGGGGGCTTGCACCAATAGCGCGCCAATGTTCCGATAGCTGGTTGCTCCGATAACCGCCGCCACCCGAGGACCCTTCATGGACGCATCGCGTTCCGTTCGCGACTTCTTTCCCCGGATCGAGCCCTACGAGCAGGGCGGCCTCGATCTCGACGGCGTGCATCGCATGTATTGGGAGCAATCGGGCAATCCCAACGGCGTTCCGGTGCTGCTGCTGCACGGCGGCCCCGGCGCCGGCGCCAGCCCGACCCACCGGCGGTTCTTCGATCCGGCGTTCTACCGGATCGTGATTTTCGACCAGCGCGGGGCCGGGCGCAGCGCGCCCTACGCCGACATCCGCGACAACACCACGGCGCACCTGATCGCCGACATCGAACGGCTCCGCCAGCGCCTCGGCATCGAGCGCTGGCTGGTGTTCGGCGGCTCGTGGGGCGCGCTGCTGGCGCTCGCCTACGGCATCGCCCATCCCGGGCGCTGTTCGGGATTCGTCCTCCGCGGCGTGTTCCTCGGCCGCGACGCCGAGATCGACTGGTTCATGGGCGGCCTGCGCGCCGTGTTTCCCGAAGCCTGGCGCGCGTTCGCCGGGCACGTGCTGCCCGACGCCGACGGCGCCGCGCCCGCGGCGCTGCTCGCCGCCTACCGCCGCCGGCTCGACGATCCCGACCCGGCCGTGCATCTCCCCGCCGCGCGCGCCTGGAGCCGCTACGAAACCGGCTGCTCCTACCTGGTGCCGCCGGCGGGCGTCGAGGACGGCGCGGCCGGCGCGCTCGCGCTCGCGCGCATCGAGGCGCATTATTTCGCCCACCGCATGTTCCTGCCCGAGAACCACGTTCTCGCCAACCTCGGCCAAGTGCGCGCGCGCCCCGCGACCATCGTGCAGGGGCGCTACGACATGATCTGCCCGGCCGCCACCGCCGACGAACTGGCGCGGGCCTGGCCGGGCGCGCGCCATGTCGTCGTGCCCGACGCCGGCCACTCGGCGATGGAACCCGCCATCCGCTCGGCTCTGGTCGAGGCGACCGAGGCGATGAAGGAGCCGCTCGCGTCCTAGAGCGTAGTTCCATAATATAGAATCGGCTGCGTTGCGCCGTGGCGCGGCGATCCGCCAGGCGCGCCGCGAAGAGCGATGCCGGAGCATCGGTCGAGCGGCGCAACGAAGCGGGCGCCCGCCAC
>VGZQ01000046.1 GCA_016872535.1 Rhodospirillales bacterium
GCCATGGACCGCGACAAGCGCTGGGAGCGGGTGGCGCAGGCTTTCGCGTCCCTCGTCGACGGCCGAGGGGAACGGGCGGGTTCGCCGCGCGCCGCCGTCGAAGCCGCCTATGCGCGCGGCGAAACGGACGAATTCGTCAAGCCGACCGTGATCGACGGTTACGCCGGCATGAAGGACGGCGACGGGCTCTTGATGGCCAATTTCCGCGCCGACCGGGTGCGTGAAATCCTGGCCGCGCTGGCCGATCCCGCGTTTTCCGGTTTCGCGCGGGCACGCGTTCCCGCTCTCGCGGCTCGGCTCGGCATGACCGAATACTCGGCCGAACTCGACCGGTTGTTCCTAGCGCTGTTCGAAACCGAAAACCTGACCAAGATCCTGGGCGAGGTGGTTGCCGATGCCGGCCTCAACCAGCTCCGCATCGCCGAGACGGAGAAATACGCGCACGTCACGTTCTTCCTCAACGGCGGGCGCGAACAGGAGTTCCCCGGCGAAGAGCGCATCCTGGTGCCGTCGCCGAAGGTCGCGACCTACGACCTGAAGCCGGAAATGTCGGCGATCGAAGTGACCGATCGGCTGGTCGAGGCGATCGACTCGGGCCGTTTCGACTTGATCGTGGTCAACTACGCCAACGGCGACATGGTCGGCCACACGGGCGTTCTTTCCGCCGCGATCCGGGCGGCGGAAACGATCGACGCTTGCCTCGGCCGGCTGGAGCGCGCGCTGATCGAGGCGGGCGGCGCCATGCTGATCACCGCCGATCACGGCAACTGCGAGCAGATGGCGGACCGCGCCACCGGCCAGGCGCACACCGCCCACACGCTCAACCTCGTGCCGGCGATCCTGGTCAACGGCCCGGCGTCGATAGTCGGTTTGCGCGACGGGCGGCTCAGCGACGTGGCGCCGACGGTGTTGGGATTGATGGGCCTCGCCCAGCCGAGGGAGATGACCGGGGAGTCCCTGCTCGTGTCCGGGTCCGCGGTCAAGGCGGCCGGACGGCGATGACCGGTGCCGGTCGCGCGCTATTGCGAACGCTGGCGTTCGCCGTCGTTTGCGCGCTCGGATCGGCTGCGGCCTGGTCCGAGACCAAGGACGATCCAGGCCGCCGCCTGAAGCAGCTCGAACAGGACATCGCGCGCGATCGCGAGCAAAGCGAAAAACTCAAAAAGCGCGCGGCCGAGCTGGCGGTCGAGATCGAGCAGGTGCGCGCCCGCGCCGTCGCCGCCGCCCGCGTCGCGCAGGACGGCGAGCGGACGCTGGCTCGCTTCGAAACCGAGGTCGCCGCGCTCGGCCGCGCCGAAGCCATGGTCGCCGACCGGCTGCGCGCGCGCCACGCCGAAACCGGCAAGGCGGTGATGGCGTTGCAGCGGCTCGCCCTCTATCCGCCCGAGGCGATGTTCGCCCATCCGGCACCGCCTTCGGACATCGTGCGCGGCGCGATCCTGCTGCGCGCGGCCGTGTCCGAGATCGAACGCCGCGCCGCCGATATCCGCACCGATCTCGATGAAGTGCGCGCGTCCAAGGCGGAAGCGGCGCGGGTCCTCGCCCGCCATGCCGCGGCCAAGGCCAAGCTCGACCAGGAACGCCGTGCGTTGGAGGAAACATTGGTGCGCCGGTCGGCGCTGGCGCAGGAAGCGTTGGCCGAGACCAAGGCGTTGGAGCGTCGCCTCGCCCAATTCGCGGCCGAGGCGAAGGGCCTGAACGAATTGCTGGAGCGCCTTGAGGCGGAAAAGGCACGCCGGCGGACCGAGACCGCGGCTGCGGCGCGGCCGCGGTCCCCGGCGACGTCGCTCACGCCGTCGACCACCCCGTTCGCCCGCTCGCGCGGGCAGCTGCCGACGCCGGTGGTCGGCCAGGTGGTGATCCGCTACGGGCAAGCGGCGGCGACGGGGCTCACGCACCGCGGCGTCACCTTTGAAACCCAGGCCGGAGCGACCGTAGTCGCGCCGTTCGCGGGGTACGTCGTATTCGCCGACGTATTCCGCGGTTACGGCCAACTCTTGATCCTCGATCACGGCGACGGGTATCATACGCTTCTCGCGGGGCTTTCCCGCATCGACGGCGTTCCCGGCCTGTGGGTGGAGACGGGCGAACCGGTCGGCGTCATGGGCGAAGGCGACAAGGGCCTTCCCCGCCTCTACGTGGAAATTCGCCGCGGCGGGCAACCTTTCGACCCTCTGCCCTGGCTCGCGGCCAACAACGGCAAGGTGAGCGGATGAACAAGACAACCTTCGCGGCGTTCGCGCTGGCATCATGGACGATCGGGTCGGCGTGGGCTCTTCCGGCGGTAGCCGAAGAACCCAAGAACACCCCGGAGACCTACCGGCTGCTCAATTTGTTCGGCGACGTGTTCGAGCGCGCGCGCGCCGATTATGTCGATGCGACCACCGACGAACAGATGATCGAGGCCGCCATTTCGGGCATGTTGAGCGCGCTTGATCCCCACTCGAGCTACCTCAACGCCAAGAGCTTCCGCGAAATGCAGGTCCAGACCCGCGGCCAGTTCGGCGGGCTCGGCATTCAGGTGACGATGGAAAATGGCTTGGTCAAGGTCATTTCGCCGATCGACGATACGCCGGCGGCGCGCGCCGGGATCGAACCCAACGACATCATCACCCACCTCGACAAGGAGCCGGTGCAGGGCCTGACCCTGGAGCAGGCGGTGGAAAAGATGCGCGGCAAGATCGGGACCGACATTCGGCTCACCGTCCGTCGCGGCACGCGCGACCCATTCGATGTTACGCTGACCCGCGCCGTCATCCAGGTCGATTCGGTACGCGCGCGGCTGGAAGGGAACATCGGCGTCATCCGCATCTCGTCGTTCAACGAACAAACCGACAAGAGCCTGCTCAAGGCGATCGAAAAGCTGCGCGCGGACGCCAAGCCGTTGCAGGGCGTGGTGCTCGATCTCCGCAACAATCCCGGCGGCTTGCTCGACCAAGCGGTCGCGGTTTCCGACGCGTTTCTCGACAAGGGGGAAATCGTTTCCACCCGCGCGCGCAAGGCCGAGGACATTCAGCGCTACAACGCCAAGCCGGGCGACGTGCTCGGCGGCTTGCCGATGGTGGTGCTGATCAACAGCGGCTCGGCCTCGGCGTCGGAAATCGTCGCCGGCGCGTTGCAGGATCACAAGCGCGCGATCCTCATGGGCACCAAGTCGTTCGGCAAGGGATCGGTGCAGTCGATCATCCCGCTCGCCGGGCACGGCGCCATGCGGCTTACGACCGCGCGCTACTACACGCCGTCGGGACGCTCGATCCAGGCGAAGGGGATCGAGCCCGACATCGAGGTGAAACAGGCGCGCATCGAGGAAACGCAAGCGCCCGCCCGTCGCGGCGAGGCCGATTTGCGCGGCGCCCTCGACGCTCCCAAGCCGGAGGAGAAGCCGGCCGACGGCAAGGCGCCCGAATCCAAGCCGGAATCGAAGCCGAGCGATCCCGCCCAGCCGGGACAAACGCCGGAGGCGCAGGATTACCAACTGCGCCGCGCGCTCGACCTGCTGCGCGGTCTGGCGTTGTTCGGCGCCGCGCCGACATCCGCGCCGGCGGCGGCACCGGTCAAGACTCGCTCCTAGGCCGCCCGACGGAGGATCGCGGACGTGGCCGCACCGCCCAAGGCGAAGCCCCGGCCTAAGCCCGAACCCGAACCGGAAGAGGACGAGGCCGACGGCGAAGAGAAGCCCAAGCGGCGCTTCGACTTCCGCGCGTTCGGACGCAAGGTTTTGGGCGCGAAGCTCGGCGGCAAGCTGTTCGGCCCGGCGCGGCCGGTGCCGTCGGAGGGCGAGGAGGAACCGGAGGAGGAACCGGACGAGCGCGAGGCCTCCGCCGACGAGGACGAGCTCGACGAAGACGGCGCCCCCAAGAAGAAAAAAAAGAAGGGCCTCACCGCCGTTTGGCGCGGGCTCGATAAGAAGAAGAAAATCGCCGTCGCCGGCGCGAGCGGTTTCCTGGTTTTGCTGATGGTCGCCGGCGGCACCTGGTGGGCGTTGACGCCAAAGCCGAAAGTGGAGGCGGCGCGGCCTCGCCTCGAGGTCGGCGCCCGGCTGCAATCCGCGCTCGCTCCGCCGTCCGCCGAGGAAGAAGCGCCAGCCGCGGCCAAGGGCAAGGCCGCGGCCAAGGGCGGCACGGGCGGTGGGTTGAACGTATTGGTGTCGCCGCAAGCGACCGGCGCGATGCTGGCCGTGCCGGCGGTCAACCAGGACGCCTTCGCGCGCATTCCCGACCGGCCGTCCGATCCGCCCTTGGTGCCGGCGCCCGACATCGCCTTGGTCGAGCAAGTTTCGGCGGGGTCGTTGCCCAGGATCGGCCGCGACGGCCGGCGACCGTGGCAGGTTTACGCCGGACCCGGTCCCGCGGCGGACGATGTGCGCCCGCGCATCGCCATCATCATCGGACGACTCGGCCTCAGTCGTCCGAGCGGAATCGAATCCATACGCCGTCTGCCCGGCGTCGTGACGCTCGCCTTCGATCCGACGGCCAAGGGCATTCCCGACTGGATATCCCGCTCCCGCCAGGCGGGCCACGAGGTGTTGCTCATCCAGCCGGTGCGTTCGGTCAAGTTTCCGATCGTCGACGAAGGGCCGGCGGCGTTGCAGGCGGCGCTGGCTCCGCCCGAAAATCTCAAGCGCCTTGAGCAGACGCTGACGCGCGGCGCGGGCTACATAGGCGTCATCACTACCCCGGAGGGTGATCTGGTTGTCCAGGAACAAGCGCTCCGTCCGGTGATGGAAGAACTGCACAAACGGGGCCTGATGATCGTGGATGGCGGCGGCACGCAAAACACCTTGGTGCCGAGGGTGGCGACCGCACTCGGCCAGCCGTCGGCCGTGGTCGATGTCATGATCGATGCCGAGCCGTCGCGCGCCGCCATCGATGCCAAGTTGGCCGAGTTGGAAACCATGGCCCGCGGCGGCAAGGCCGCGGTCGGGTTTGCGCAGGCGTATCCGGTAACCCTCGACCGGCTTGCCGCCTGGATCCCGACGCTCGCGGGCAAGGGGATCGCGCTGGTGCCCGTTTCGGCCGTCGCCGGGCGGCAGGTTCGCTGACCGTGGTGCGGACGAAAAAAAAGCGCCCTTATCGCAAGGGCGCGCGGGCGAATCTTCGCGCGCATCGGAAGGATCGCCCTTATCGCAAGGGCGTCGGCGCGGTTCTGTTCGACAAGCAGGGTCGCGTGCTGGTGGCCCGCCGCCTCGACACCAGGACCGCGGCTTGGCAGCTGCCGCAAGGCGGTCTCGACGCGGGCGAAAACCCGCGTCGCGCGGTGTTGCGCGAACTGGCCGAGGAAATCGGCACGTCGCGCGCCCGCATTATCGGCGAAATGCGCGGCTGGCTCGCTTACGATCTGCCGGCGCCGCTGGCGGCGCGTTCGTGGGGCGGCCGTTACCGGGGCCAAAAGCAGAAATGGTTCGCGCTCCGCTTCGAGGGAACCGACGCCGACATCCGGCTGGACGCCGGCGGCCATCCCGAGTTCGATGCCTGGAAGTGGATCGACCTTGAAAAACTGCCCGCGCGGATCGTCGCCTTCAAGCGCCCGCTCTACCGGGCATTGGTGGAGCAATTCCGCCGTTTCGCAAAACCGGCTAAGATCGTTCCGGCGCGGCCGAAAGCGAAACGCCGGAGCCGCACCCCGCCAAGGAGGCTCAGACGATGAAAGCAATCGCTCTCGCCACGTTTCTTGCCTTCGCGATCCTGACGCTGGCCGGCGCCGCCCGGGCCGAGAACGTCGACATTTTCAAGGGCGTCACCACGGCCAAGGTGGTGTGGGACGTGACCCAGGGCGACGAACGCCGGTTCAACAGTCAGGTCGCCCTGATCGGCCGGACAGCCGAATCCCTGAGGAAAAAAGGCATCACGCCCGACTTCGTCGTCACGATCCGCGGCCCGGCGACCAAGTTCGTGACCAAGACCCTGGACAAGACCAATTTCGAGAAGGACAAAGACAGCATCAAGAACATGGCCGGAGCGCAGGACACGATCCGGAAGCTGAGGGATGGCGGCGTGCCGGTCGCGGTCTGCGCCGAGGCCATGAAGGTCCAGAAGGTCGGACTCGACAACGTCCAACCGTTCGTTGTGGTCGCCGACAACGTCTGGGAAAACCTGATCGTGCTGCAGAACAAGGGCTATGCCTACATTCAGGTTGACTGAACGACGGGTTTCTCCCGATGCGGAGCGCGGCCGGCGATGAAGGCCGCGCTCGTCACCGGCGCCGGACGACGCATCGGCCGTGCCATCGCGCTCGCGTTGGCGGAAACGGGCTGGTCGATCGCGATCCATTACAATCGCTCGGCCAAGGACGCGGATGAAACCGCGGCCGCGATCGCGGCCCGGGGCGGCCGGGCGCAAACGGTTCAGGCCGATCTCGCCGACGAGGACGCGACTCAATCCCTGGTCGAACGCGCCGCGCGCGCGATCGGGCCCCTTACCCTGTTGGTCAACAACGCCTCGATTTTCGAAAACGACTTGTGGGACACGGTGACACGCGAATCCTGGAACCAGCACGTTCAAGTCAATTTGCGCGCGCCGTTCGTCCTGATTCAGGAATTCGCCCGCCGCCGCCCGCCGGGCATTCCCGCCAACGTCGTCAACCTGATCGACGAGCGGGTTTGGAATCCGACCCCGTATTTCGTCTCCTACACGGTGAGCAAGATGGGCTTATGGGGACTGACGCAGACCTTGGCGCTGGCGCTGGCGCCCGAGGTGCGCGTCAACGCCATCGGACCCGGTCCGACCTTGCAAAGCGCCCACCAGACGCCCGAACAATTTCGCCGTCAATGGTCTATGATGCCATTGCGTCGGCCGATCGAGGTCGATGAAATTTGCCGCGCGTTGCAGTTCATTCTTGACGCGCCGTCGATGACCGGGCAAATGATCGCTCTCGACGGCGGCCAGCATCTGGGCTGGGCGCAACCCGGAAACGCGACATCGCCGGTCGATTGACATCCCGCAACCGAACCCACGTAATCTTCCGGACACCGTGACCTCCGAAACCGCAAAAATCGTCCAACTGCCGCGCATTGCCGACGGGCGCGCCGGGGTGCGCCACGTGTTCGTGCGCGACCTCGTTCTGTTCGGATCGATCGGCGTCCACCGCCACGAACGGGAAGCGGAACAGCGCATCCGGGTCAATCTCGACCTCGCGGTTAGCGAGGGCGCCGAGCCGGTGAACGACAAGCTCAACAACGTCATTTGCTACGAAAAGATCGTCACCAAGGTCAAGGCGATCGTCGGTCGCGGTCACGTCAACCTGGTGGAAACGCTCGCCGAGGACATTGCCGCCATGTGTCTCGCCGATGCCCGCGTCCGATCGGTCCGGGTGCGGATCGAGAAACTGGACATCGTGCCCGATGCCCAAAGCGTCGGCGTCGAGATCGAGCGTTTCAACGTTCCCGTCTGACGGCCGTCTCCGGCCGGCGGCGCCGGTCCGTTCATGCACATGCCGCCGCCGGCGGGTGGAACGATCGTCGGGTGCCGAGCGGCGGCCAAATGGGCGATTTTCCGATCCTCGCCATCCTCTGGTTTCGCGTTTAATATTAAGGGGTTGACAAGAACCGGATGGGGGGGCGCGCGCCCGCGACCGGAGGGCTTCCCGCCCGTTGCCCGCTGATTTTCCTGCGATTATCAACAATGTTATCCACACAACGCGGCGCGCCATGACCGAGCAGCAAACCACCGGGGCCACGGCGATCCGGTCCGAACTGGTGCGCCTTCCGGCCAAGCCCGGCATCTATCGGATGCTCAACGGCAAGGGCGAGGTTCTCTACGTCGGCAAGGCCAAGAACCTGAAGAAGCGCGTTCACGCCTACACCCGGCCCGAACGGCAATCCTTGCGCATCCGGCGCATGATCGCGGAAACGCACGGCCTCGAGTTCGTCACCACCCACACCGAGGCCGAGGCCCTGCTGCTCGAGGCCAATCTCATCAAGCGCCACCGGCCGCGCTACAACATCCTGCTTCGCGACGACAAATCCTTTCCCTCGATCCTGATCGCGCGCGACCACCTGTTTCCCCAGGTGCTCAAGCATCGGGGCGCGCGCACGCGCAAGGGCGACTATTTCGGCCCGTTCGCCTCGGCCTGGGCGGTGAACGAAGCCCTTTCGTTCCTGCAACGGGCGTTTCTGCTGCGCTCGTGCCCCGATGCGGTGTTCGCCAACCGCCGGCGGCCGTGCCTCCTTCATCAGATCAAGCGCTGTTCGGCTCCTTGCGTCGGGCGCGTCACGGAAGCCGAATACGCCCGCCAAGTCGACGACGCCAAAGCCGTTCTGGCCGGGCGCAGCCGGGAAATTCAAGACAAGCTCGCAGGCCAAATGCAGGAGGCGAGCGATCGCACCGATTTCGAGGCAGCGGCCGAGTTGCGCGACCGCCTGCGCGCGCTGGCCCAGGTGCAGGCCAAGGCGCGCGTACACCTCTCCGTCGCGGCGGAAGCCGACGTGATCGCCGCCCACCAGGCGGGCGGCCAGACGTGCATCGAGGTTTTTTTCTTCCGTGCCGGCGCTAATTGGGGCGACCGGGCCTATTTCCCCGCCCACGGGCGCGAGGACGAGGCCCCGGCGGTGCTTGAGGCGTTTCTCGGGCAATTTTACGCGGCCCATCCGCCGCCCCGGCTGATCCTGCTCAGCCACCGCCTGCCGCACCGCGCGCTGGTGGCCGAGGCGCTCGCCCTTCGCGCCGGACACAAGGTCGAAGTCGAAACCCCGGCGCGGGGCGAGAAACGCGCGGCGGTCGAGCACGCGCTCGCCAACGCGCGCGAGGCGCTGACCCGGAAGCTCGCCGAAAATGCTTCCCAGCAAAAACTGCTCGGGGCAATGGCGGCGACATTCGGGCTGGACGCCCCGCCCGCACGCATCGAGGTCTACGACAACAGCCACACCCGCGGCACCGCCGCCGGTGGCGCCATGATCGTGGCGGGGCCGGAAGGATTCGTGAAAGGTGCCTATCGCAAGTTCAATATCAAATCCGAGGACCTTGCCCCCGGCGACGACTACGCCATGATGCGCGAAGTGTTGAGCCGCCGCTTCTCTCGCGCCCTCAAGGAGGACCCGGACCGCGCGTCGGGACAATGGCCGGATTTGGTGCTGCTCGACGGCGGCGCCGGGCAGTTGTCGGCGGCAAGCCAGGTTCTCGCCGATCTCGGGCTGGGTGACATCGCGCTCGCCGCCATCGCCAAGGGGCCCGACCGCAACGCCGGCCGCGAGCGCATTTTTATGCCGGGGCGCGAGCCGTTCCGGCTGGAGCCGCGCGATCCGGTATTGTATTTCATCGAGCGTCTGCGCGACGAAGCGCACCGCTTCGCGATCGGCGCCCATCGCGCTAGGCGCGGCAAGGCGCTCACGCGCTCGGCGCTCGACGAAATTCCCGGTATCGGCGCGCGGCGTAAGCGGGCGCTGCTGCACCATTTCGGCGCGGCCGAGGTGGTGTCCCGCGCGGGATTGGCGGATTTGGAGCGCGTGCCGGGCGTCAGCCGCGCGATCGCGCGTCGAATCTATGCCTGGTTTCACCCCGAGGGATAGGGTCTAAAATAGCGGGTAACCGGTATTCACCACTCTCCGAGCCGCGCGCCATGACGTTCAAGTTGCCCAACCTCCTGACCTATTCCCGCATCCTCGCCGTGCCGGTGGTGGTGGTGCTGATGCTGGTCGAACGTCCGCTCGGCAACTGGTTGGCGCTCGGGGTTTTCGTCGCGGCCGGGGTTACCGACATTCTCGACGGCCATCTCGCGCGCCGGTGGGGCCAGCAATCGAGTCTTGGGCGGATTCTCGATCCCATCGCCGACAAGCTCCTGGTCTCGGCGGTGCTGCTGATGCTGGTGGGTGTCGACACGTTGGGCGGACTGACGTTGCTGCCGGCGGCGATCATTCTTTGCCGCGAGATCCTGGTGTCCGGTTTGCGCGAATTCCTCGCCGATATCCGCGTCAGCGTGCCGGTCAGCCAGCTGGCCAAATGGAAAACGGGCCTGCAGATGGTGACGCTCGGATTCCTGATCGTCGGCGATGCCGGGCCGGAGTTCGGCCCTCTGTCCACGACCGAGATCGGCGTCCTCGGGCTTTGGGTTGCGGCGGTGCTGACCGTCGTTACCGGTTTCGATTACCTCATGGCCAGCCTTCGCCATCTCGGCGTCGTCTCCCGGCGGAAATCGCCGCAGGCCTCGGAGGGGCAATGAAGGTTTTCGGCCTCGCGGGCTGGAGCGGCAGCGGCAAGACCACCCTGGTGGTCAAGCTGCTGCCCGAATTGATCGGCCGGGGATTTTCCGTCTCCACCATCAAGCACACCCATCACAGCTTCGACATCGACAAGCCGGGCAAGGATTCGTACGAGCACCGTCTCGCCGGCGCCAACGAAGTGATGATTTCGTCGTCGGTGCGCTGGGCGCTGCTGCACGAATTGCGCGGCGAGCCGGAACCCGACCTCAAGGCGCTCATCGCCCGGATGAAGCCAGTCGACATTCTGCTGGTGGAAGGATTCAAGGCTTATCCCCATCCCAAGCTCGAAATCCACCGTCCGGCGCTCGGCAAGCCGCTGCTCTGCCTCAACGATCCGCACGTGGTGGCGGTGGCGAGCGACGCCTTGCCGCCCGACCTGCCGGTGCCGGGCTTCGCGCTCGACGACGTGGCCGGAATCGTCGACCACATTCTCGCCACCCTTCGGCTGGGGGCGCCGGTTCGTCATGGCGCAGCTTAAGGACGATTGCTTCGCCTTCGCGGGCGGACTGATCGCGCTGCCGGAGGCCGAGCGGACGCTGATGTCGCGAGTCGCGCCGGCGGCCGAAGCCGAGGAGGTTACGCTCGCGGCCGCGCTCGGGCGTATCCTCGCCGAGGACATCGCCGCGACCCGCGACGTGCCACCGCACGACAACGCCGCGGTCGACGGCTACGCGGTCTATGTCGCCGATCTCGATCCCAAGGGCGAAACACGCTTGCCCGTGACCGGACGAGTCACCGCCGGTCATCCGCTGGGGCGTCCCGCCAAACGGGGCGAAGCCATCCGCATCTTCACCGGCGCGCCGATTCCGTTCGGGGCTTCGGGCACGACCGCGGACGGACCGGACACGGTGTTCATGGAAGAAGACGTACGCGCCGAGGGGGGCGTAGCGTTCTTTCCGTCCGGCTTGAAGAAGGGTGCCAATCTCCGCAAGCGGGGCGAAGACATCAAACGGGGCGACGCCATCCTGCGTCGCGGCCGAAGGCTTCGGCCCCAGGACCTCGGCGTCGCCGCCTCGGTCGGCCGGGCGCGGCTTTCCGTCTACCGCCCGCTCAAGGCGGCGGTCTTTTCGACCGGCGACGAGGTGCAGGATCCCGGCCTGGGCGGCGACGCGCTCGAGGGCGGCCGCATTTTCGATTCCAACCGTTTCGCCATCATGGGGCTTTTGCGCGAACTCGGGCTCGAGGTGTCCGACCTCGGCATTCTGCCCGACCGCGAACCGGCGATCCGCGAGGCGCTGGGCACGGCCGCGCGCGGGCACGATCTTCTGGTAACCTCGGGGGGCGTCAGCGCCGGCGAAGAAGATCACGTCAAGGGTGCCGTCGCCGCGATCGGCGGGCGGATCGATCTCTGGCGCCTGGCGATCAAGCCGGGCCGGCCGGTGGCGTTCGGCGCCGTCGGCGGCGCCGCGTTCGTCGGCTTGCCGGGCAATCCGGTCGCGGCCATGGCCACCTTCATGCGCATCGCGCGGCCGATGATCCTCAAGATGTCGGGCGCGAACGAATCCGAAATCGTGCCGTTGCGTTTCAGCGTCGCGGCGGATTTCGCCTACGACAAGAAGGCCGGAAGGCTGGAATGGGTGCGCGCCAAGCTGGTACCCGACGCCGCCGGCGGCATGCGCGCGCGCAAGGTGCGCGGCTCCGGCTCCGGCATCCTGACGTCGATGACCGAGGCCGACGGCCTGGTCGAGCTGACCGAGGAGATCGTACGGGTCGAACCCGGCCAGCCGGTGAATTTTTTGCCCTTTTCGGAGTTGCTGACATGACCGTGCGGATTCTGTATTTCGCCTATTTTCGCGAGCGCGCCGGGCGCGCGAGCGAGGATGTTTCGCCGCCCGGCGATGTGACCACGGTCGCGCAGTTGATGGCGTGGCTCGCGGCGCGAGGCGAAGGGCGCGAAAAGGCGTTCGCCGACGCGGCGCTGGTGCGCGTCGCCGTGAACCAGAACTATGTTAAGATGGATCACCCGATCAAGCCGGGTGATGAGGTCGCGTTTTTTCCGCCGGTGACGGGCGGCGCGACCGGAGGAGGGGCCGCATGATCCGCGTGCAGCGCGAAGACTTCGACGTCGGCCAGGAACTCGCCCGTTTCGGCGCGGGCAACGCGAAGATCGGCGGCGTCTGCGTCTTCGTCGGCCTGGTGCGCGATATGACCGACGACGGAAACGCCGGTCGGACCAAGCCGGTCGGCGCCATGACGCTCGAACACTACCCGGGCATGACCGAAACCGAAATCGGCCGTATCGAGGCCGAGGCCCGCGCGCGCTGGCCGCTCGAGGACACGCTCGTCATTCACCGCTACGGGCGGCTGGCACCGGGGGACCGCATCGTGCTGGTGGCGACCGCGTCGGCGCACCGCGAGGCGGCGTTCGAATCGTGCCGGTTCCTGATCGACTGGCTGAAGACCAAGGCGCCCTTCTGGAAACTGGAGGAAACGCCCCAAGGCGGCCAATGGGTCGATGCGCGCGCGTCCGACGACGCGGCGGCCGCGCGCTGGGCGAAAGCGGTGAAGTCCGGTTCATGACCCGCGACCCCGACGACGAACGGGCCGAAAAATGGCCGCTCAAGGCCTATAAGAATCCGCGCTTTCTCGCCAGCCGCGACGCGCGCTCGGTGCGCATGCTGGCGGAATTCGAGGAACCGAAGTCGCGCTTCGCCCGCTACGACATTTCCGACACCATCGTGTTCTTCGGCTCGGCCCGCCTGCTGCCGCGCGACGTCGCCGAAGAACGGCTCGCCGCCGCGCGCCGGCACGGCGGCGACACGGCCGCTGCGGAACGGGCGCTCGCCATGTCGCGCTACTACGAAGAATCGCGCCAGCTCGCGTCCCGCCTGACCGAATGGTCGAAGGGTCTCAAGGACCCGTCGCGGCGCTTCGTCGTTTGCACCGGCGGCGGGCCGGGCGTGATGGAAGCCGCCAATCGGGGCGCTTCCGAGGCCAAGGGACTCAACGTCGGGCTCAATATCTCGATCCCGCACGAGCAGGCAGCCAATACCCACGTCACCCGCGAGCTCACGTTCGAATTCCACTATTTCTTCATGCGCAAATTCTGGTTCGTCTATCTCGCCAAGGCGATCGTCATTTTTCCGGGCGGATTTGGCACGCTCGACGAATTCTTCGAGGTGTTGACGCTGGTGCAGACCCGCAAGCTGCGCAAGCCGATGGCCATCGTTCTTTACGGCACGCCCTATTGGAAGGAAGTCCTCAACCTCGACGCCATGGTCAAGCACGGGACCATCGATCCGCCCGACCTCGAACTGTTCAAAAGCGCGGACACGGTCAGTGACGCCTTCGCCTACATCACCGGTCGGCTGGAGGGCGTTCTGCCGTTGCCGGGCGCGAGCCTGTAACGTCGGGCCGATCCGCGCACCGCCTGAACGGTCACCTCCATTTGACAGGGTTTGGTGATTTCTGTGTAATATTCTCTTTCCGGCGGGTGTACGGGCGCCGGACCGGGGCCTGGCGGGAACGGCCGCCAATCGAGGGGACACCCAGATATGCGCGTTGCGGACCCAGCCACCGGGGCGGCAGCCGCCAATGCGGCTTCTCGTCCGCCGCTCATTTGGGCCGAACGCCTTTACAAGAGGTTCGGCGCGCTCGAGGTCTTGAGCGACATCTCGTTGACGATCGGCAAGGGCGAGGTGGTGTCGATCATCGGTCCCAGCGGCTCGGGCAAAAGCACCTTGCTGCGTTGTTTCGCGTTGCTCGAGGAGCCGAGCGAAGGTCGGATTTGGATGGAGGGTTCCATCATCGCCTGCGCGCCGCCGGATCGCGAGGTCGCGCGACGCATCCGCCAAAATCGGCCCGAGATCGGCATGGTGTTTCAGAATTTCAATCTCTGGCCCCACCTGACCGCGCTTGAAAACGTCATCGAGGCTCCGATGCGGGTCAAGGGCATGACCCGCCCCGAGGCGGTCGCGCTTGCCGAAGCGCTGCTCGGCAAGGTCGGCTTGACCGAAAAACGCGACGAGTATCCGTCGCGCCTTTCCGGCGGCCAGCAGCAGCGGGTCGCCATCGCCCGCGCGCTGGCTATGAATCCTCACGTCATGTTGTTCGACGAGGTGACATCCGCCCTCGATCCGGAACTGGTGCAGGAAGTGCTCGGCGTCATGCGTCAGCTCGCCCGCGACGGCATGACCATGCTGGTGGTGACCCACGAAATGGGATTTGCCCGCGACGTCTGCGACCGCGTCATCGTCATGAGCGACGCTCAGATCGTCGAAGAAGGATCGCCCGATGTCATCTTTCGCGCGCCGAAGCATGAACGCTCGCAACGTTTTCTGACGACCATCATCAATCGTTGAACGACAACCAGGGAGAACCATCATGAATCGAACTAAAACATGGATCGGACTTATGGCCGTCTTGGCCTTTGTCGGCGCGCTGGCGCTGGCAACGACCGAAGCCGCGGCCCAAGCGAGGGAATCGAATTTGGTGCGGGTGACAAAATCGAAGAAGCTGCGGGTTTGCATCTGGCCCGAGTACTACGCGATTTCGCACAAGAATCCGACCACCGGTAAGCTCCAGGGCATCGATATCGACGTCGCCCAGGCGCTCGGCAAGGAGCTCGGCGCCGAGGTGCAGTTCGTCGAGACCTCGTTCGGGGCTTTCATCGCCGATATGCAGGCCGACAAATGCGATATCTGCATGTTCGGTCTGGGGGCCACGCTTCCGCGCGCCCGGGCGGTCGAATTCAGCGAACCCTACATTGTCACCAGCATCTATGGCGTTACCCGCAAGGATCATCCGAAAATCAAAAAATGGACCGACCTCGACCAGGACGGCCTTGTCGTCGCGGTGGCGTTGGGCAGCTATGTCGAGACCTTCATGAAGGGGTATCTGAAAAAGGCGAAGGTTCTTTCGGTGCAGCCGCCGGCGACGCGCGAAGGCGAAGTCGCGGCCCGGAGGGCCGACATTCTGATGACCGATTACCCGATCGCCAAGAAGCTCGAGTCGCTTCACGACTGGGCGTCGATCGTCGCCCCGACCGAGCCGCTGGCGGTTACGCCCTACGCCTATGCGGTCCCGCAGGGCGACCAGGTGTGGCTCAACTACATCAACCTGTTCGTGCAGACGATCAAGCGCGATGGGCGGCTTTTGGAATACGCCAAGAAGAACGGTCTTGAGCCGGTCGTTCACCTGAAATAACGCGCGGAAGCGCCGTCGACGCCGCGCCCGCGCGGGGGCAACGCCTCCGCGCGGGCGCTCGCTCGCGCCGGCGCGACACGCAAGGGAGGTCGTGCGATGACCTATCAGTTTCGCTTCGACGCCGTCTGGAACAATCTGCCCTTCTTGATGGATGGGCTTTGGCTGACGGTGGCCATCTCGTTTCTCGCGCTCGCCATGTCGATGGTGCTGGGGCTAGTGGTCGCGCTCGTGCGCATGTCCAAAAACCGCGCCGTTTCGCTTATAGCCGCGGGCTACGTCGAAATCTTCCGCGACACGCCTGTCTTGGTGCAACTGTTCTGGTTCTATTACGTGCTGCCGATTCTGCTGGACGTCCAGATCTCGGCCTTCGGCGCGGCGCTGACAGGGCTTACGCTCCATTCGGCGGCCTACTTGGGCGAAGTCTACCGGGCCGGCATCCAGGCGGTGCCGAGCGGTCACGTCGAGGCCGCCAAGGTGCTTGGCCTCAAGCCGGCGCAGACATTCGCCCGGATCGTTCTACCGCAGGCGTTTCGCACGATCTTGCCGCCGCTCGTCAACAATTTCGTCGATCTGATCAAGCTTTCGTCGCTGGCGTCCGTGTTCGCGGTCGGCGAGATTACGCGCAAGGCGACCGAGCTCAGCGCGGCCACCTTCCGACCGCTGGAGATCTTCACGTTTATCGCGGTCATCTATTTCTTCATCTGCTGGCCCCTATCGCTGGCCATGCGCGGGTTGGAGCGGCGCTTGCACGTCCATGTCCGTTGAGGGGTGATGGAAACCATGCTCCGACGCCGATCCCCTGACGCCGCGACGCGGCGAACGCTTGCGGCGGACGTCAAAATAAGCCGCGATAAACTCGTCGACTTTTGTGTGCGCCTGCTCCGCGCCAAAAGCGAAAATCCGCCCGGCGACACGCGGGCGGTGGCGAAGGTCGCCGCCGCGATCTTGCGCCAAGCCACGGGCGCCGAGGTCGAATTAATTGTCTCGGAACCCCCGATCGCCAACGTGGTGGCGCGCATGAAGGGCAACGGACCGGGGCGGCGGCTCGTCTTCAGCGGGCACCTGGACACCTTTCCGGCCGGCGATCTTTCCCGCTGGACCGTCGATCCGTTCGCGGGTGTACGTAGGGGAGGCCGGCTCTACGGGCGCGGCGTCTGCGACATGAAGGGCGGCATCGCCTGCTCATTGCTCGCCTTTCTTCTCCTCGCCGAGCGGCGCGAAGCTTGGCGGGGCGAGGTGGTGGTGGCGCTCGCCGGCGACGAGGAAACCATGGGCGTGCGCGGCGCGGAATTTTTGCTCGACACCGTGCCCCATGTCACCGGCGACGCCATGATTTGCGGCGATGCCGGCTCGCCCAGGGTGCTGCGCTTCGGCGAAAAGGGCATGATCTGGATCGAGGTGACGGCGCAGGGTCGGCCCGCCCACGGCGCACACGTCCATCTCGGCGCCAACGCGCTCGAACGCCTGATGGAGGCGCTCGCCCGCCTGAGGGATTTGCGGCGTGTGCCGGTACGCGCACCGCGCGCGGTTACGGCCGCGATCCGCGCGGCTCGGTCGGTATCCGAACCGCTCTCCGGTGCCGGCGAGGCGAAGGTTCTGCAGTCGGTTACCGTCAATTGCGGCATCGTTTCGGGAGGGACGTCCGCAAATCTCGTTCCTGCGGCGGCGCGCGCGAGCCTCGACATCCGCCTGCCGGTCGGCGCGACGACGGCCGGGATCGAAGCGCGGATCGAGAAGTTGCTCGGCTCCTTGGCCGGAATCGATTATCGTATTGTGCGGCGCTACGAGCCGAACTGGACCCCGCCCGATCACGTTATCGTACGCCTGCTGAGGGCGAGCGGGCGCGAGGCGCTCGGGGAAACGCCCGTGGTCAACATGCGGGTCGGCGCGTCCGATTCCCGTCTTTATCGTCGGCGCGGGATACCCTCGGTCGTTTGCGGGCTCACGCCCCACAATATGGGAGGGGCCGACGAGTATGTGACCTTGAAGGATTTGTTCGCGGTCGGGTACATGCATACCCTGACGGCGTTCGATTACCTGTCGGCAGGGAAGGGCGATCCATGACACGCACCGATATCGGCGACGACGAGTTATTCAAGTGTCCGGGCACGTTCATGGGCGTTCCCTATTCGCACGATCTCGCGAATAGCCGGGCGGCGATCCTGGGAATTCCCTTCGACTGCGGCACGCATCCGAGCCGTATCGGCGCCCGACAGGGGCCAAGCGCCATCCGCCAGCAGTCGGGCCTTGTCAGGCCTTATCAGCCGCCGCATGCCGACTTCAACCCTTTAACGCGCCTCAATGTCGTCGATTGCGGCGACGTGCGCCTGACCCCGAGCGCGATCGAGGAATCGTTCGCCCGGATCGAGGAGGCGGTGTGGCGGATCGCCGACGCCGGCGCGATTCCGCTCTCCATGGGCGGCGATGGAGCGGTGACACTGCCGCAGCTTCGCGCCATGCATCGGAAATATCCGGGTCTGGCGGTGCTGCACATCGATGCTCATACCGACACCTATCCCGGGGACGGTGACGTGCGCCAGCGCTACAACACCGCGACCACCTTCACCCGCGCCGCGGAAGAAGGGGTCGTCGATGCTCGCAACTCGATCCATGTCGGCCCGCGCGGCACCGTGCATACGCAGCACGTATTCGAACATACCCGCGAGAAGGGCTACGAGTTGATCGACGGCCAGGAGCTCAACCGGCGCGGCTACGACGACGTCATCGCCCATGTGCGCAAGCGGCTGGCCGGCCGACCGATCTATCTGTGTTTCGATATGGATTTTTTCGATCCGTCGTGCGCGCCCGGGGTATGCACGCCGACCTGGGGTGGAGCATCCGCGCGCGAAGGGTTGACGCTGCTGCAACGGCTCGCCGGCCTCGACTTTGTCGCCTTCGACGTCAACACCGTGAGCCCGCCCCACGACATTGGCGGCATGACCGCGTTCCTCGCCGGCACCGTGATGCTGGAGTGTCTGGCGCTGGCATGCCGACGCAATGAGTTCGAGTAAGCGGCCGTTGCCGGGCGCGAGTCTGTAACCTAATATCGGTTCCGTTATGTCTTCCCTGGGCATTCGCCTCGCCGCGCTGGCGGCGGGAATCGTTTTGGTCGCGTTCGCGGCGTGGATATTTCGCGCCGACGCGCTGACCTCGGGGCCGATGCGCGCGGCGCTCGCTGTGCTCGGCTTCGGTCGGGAGGCCCCGACGGGTGCCGGACCTGCCGCCGGCTCGGGAGGGCCCAAGGGCGGCGTACCAGTCGAAACCGCCAGGGCCAATGCAGTAAGGCTCGCCGAGACCGTGCGCGCGGTCGGCACGTTCCGTTCCGACGAATCCGTGATCGTGCGGCCCGAAATCGCCGGCCGGGTGATCGAAACGCCGTTCGCCGAAGGCCAGGTGGTGGAACAGGGCGCGCTGTTGTTTCGCCTGGACGACAGCATCGCCAAGGCCGAACTGGTCGAAGCCGAGGCCGCTTACGTGCTCGCCCGCCAGAACAATCTGCGCGCGCGCGAACTGCTGGAAAAAGGCGCCGGCACCGCGCGCGCGCGCGACGAAGCGCTGGCGCGCATGGAAATGGACCGGGCCCGTGTCGAACTGGCGCGCGCGCGCCTCGCCAAGACCCGTATCCAGGCGCCGTTCACTGGCATCGTCGGGCTGCGCCAGATCAGCGTCGGCGATTACGTCGCCGCCGGGCAGGACCTGGTCAATCTCGAAAGCATCGATGCGGTCAAACTCGATTTCCGCATCCCGGAGCGTCATCTCGCTGTGCTCGCCGTCGGGCAAACAGTCGCGGCCGAGGTGGACGCCTTCCCCGGACGGTCCTTCGACGGCCGAGTTTACGCCATCGACCCGCAAATCGATCCCGCGGGGCATTCCATCGCCGTGCGCGCGCGGCTGCCGAACCCGGAGCGCCGGCTGCGCCCCGGCCTGTTCGCGCGCGTGACGTTGACGGTCAGCGAAAGCGGCGAGTCGATCTCCATTCCCGAACAGGCGATTCTGCCGCGCGGCGAGAAGTTTTTCGTTTACAAGGTGATCGACGGCAAGGCGGCGCTGGCTTCGGTCGAGATCGGTCGCCGCGTCGCGGGCCAGGTGCAGATCGTGCGCGGTCTGGCGCCGGACGAAGAAGTCGTGACCGCCGGACAGATGAAACTTCAGGACGGCGCGCCGGTTCAACCAATCGGCGCGCGGCCGGCCCAGATGCCTGCGCCGTCCGCCGCGCCCAAAACGGGATCCTGACGGGAAGACGACCATGATTTTGTCCGACGTCTGCATCCGTCGCCCGGTGCTCGCCACGGTGTTGAGCTTGGTGGTGGTGCTGATCGGGCTGGTCGCCTACACCCGCCTGTCGGTGCGCGAGTATCCCAACATCGATCCGCCGGTGGTGACGATCGACACCCGCTATCCCGGCGCCAGCGCGGAGATCGTCGAGACCCAGATCGCCCAGGTGCTCGAGGAATCGCTCGCCGGTATCGAAGGCGTGAAGTTCCTGACCTCGGTCAATCGCCAGGAGCAAAGCCAGATCACCGTCACCTTCCGCCTCGGGCGCGCGCCCGACGCGGCCGCCGCCGACGTGCGCGACCGGGTCAGCCGGGTGCGCAACAAGCTGCCCCAGGATATCGACGAACCCCTGATCCAGAAGGTCGAGGCCGACGCCCAGCCGATCGTCTGGCTCGCGTTCTTCAGCGACCGCCATTCGACCCTCGAAATCACCGATCACGCCGATCGCCACGTCAAGGATCAGCTGCAGACACTGCCCGGAGTGGCCGAAGTGCGCCTTTACGGCGAGCGCCGCTACGCCATGCGCGTGTGGCTCGACCCCGAACGGATGGCGGCCTACGGGGTGACGCCCCAGGACGTGGAAGCGGCGCTCAGGACCCAGAACGTGGAAGTGCCGTCGGGCCGGATCGAAAGCGTGGCGCGCGAATTCACGGTGCTCTCCGAAACCGACCTGCGCACGCCGGCCCAGTTTGACAACCTGATCATCCGCCGCGACCGGGGCTATCTGGTCCGCCTCAAGGACGTCGGGCACGCCGAGCTCGGCGCGCTCGACGAACGGCGCATCGCGCGCTACCGCGGTAATCTCACCATCGCGCTCGGCGTCGTCAAGCAGGCGACCGCCAACCCGCTCGACGTGTCGACGGCGTTGCGCAAGGAAATGCCGCGGGTGCTGGCCGCGTTGCCGGAGGGCATGAAGGTCGAGATCGCCTACGACAAATCCCAGTTCATCGAGGCCTCGATCAAGAACGTGCGCGCGACGGTGGGCGAAGCGGTGGTGTTGGTGGTCGCCATCATTTTCCTGTTCCTGCGTTCCGTGCGGGCGACCCTGATTCCGCTGGTCACGATCCCCGTATCGCTGCTGGGCGCCGCCGCGCTGATGTACGCCCTCGGCTTTTCCATCAATACCCTCACCTTGCTGGCCATGGTGCTCGCCATCGGCCTGGTGGTGGATGACGCGATCGTGGTGCTCGAAAACATCCATCGTCACATCGAAGGCGGGCTTTCGCCGATCGAGGCCGCGTTCAAGGGCGCCAAGGAAATCGGTTTTCCGGTGGTGGCGATGACGCTGACGCTGGCCGCCGTCTACGTCCCGATCGGGTTGATGGAAGGAACCACCGGGCGATTGTTCACCGAATTCGCCTGGGCGTTGGCCGGCGCGGTACTGGTGTCCGGCTTCGTTGCCTTGACCCTGTCGCCGATGATGTGTTCGCGCATGTTGCGCCACGAAACGCGGGTGAATGCCGTTTCGGCCGCGGTCGGCGCCGCGATCGACAGGCTGATCGCGCTTTATCGCCGTTCGCTCGTGTGGTCGCTCAGGCGCCTCGGCCTGGTACTCGGGATCGGCAGCCTCGCGGCGTTGAGCGGTGTCGCGCTTTTCACCCAGTTGCGCTCCGAACTCGCGCCGTTCGAGGACCAGGGCGTGATGGTCACCGTGGTAGTCGCGCCCGAAGGCGCCACCATCGGCTACACTGCGGCGCACATTCGCCCGATCGAAGATATCTTCCGCGCCGTGCCGGAAGTGAACCGCTATTTCGTCGTGGCCGGGTTCCCGACCGTGGCCCAGGGCATCGCTTTCGTGCGCACGGTGCCGTGGGAGCAGCGCAAGCGGACCCAATTCGAGATCGCGCAATCGGTGGCGCCGCAGTTGTTCGCCATTCCCGGCGTGCTGGCGTTTCCAGTCCATGCGCCGCCCTTGGGCCAGAACATCCGCTCCAAGCCGGTCGAATTCGTGGTGCTGACCTCGCGCCCCTACGACGAGTTGGCCGGCATGATGGACGCGCTGATGGCACGGGCGCGGACTTTTCCCGGGCTGATCAACGTCGAAAGCGACCTCAAGCTGAACGCGCCGCAGATTCGGGTCGCGGTCGATCGCGACAAGGCGGCCGAAATTGGCGTCGACATCGAGGCAATCGGTCGCACGCTCGAAACCATGCTCGGCAGCCGGCAAGTGACCCGCTTCAAGCGCGAAGGCAAGCAGTACGATGTCGTCGTCCAGGTCGCCGATCTGGATCGGCGCAACCCCGACGACCTCGCGCGCATCCATGTGCGCGCGCGTTCGGGCGAGATGGTGCCGCTCGCCGGCCTGGTCCGGCTCGAGGAACAGGTCGCGCCGCAATCACTCAACCATTTCAACCAGTTGCGTTCGGCGACGCTGACCGCGACTTTGGCGCCCGGCTACACCCTCGGCGAGGCGCTGGCGTTCCTCGACAAATCCGCCGCCCAGGTGCTGCCGCCGACGGCGCGGGTCGATTACGGCGGCCAATCGCGCGAGTTCAAGGAATCCAGCGCCGGCTTGACGATGACGTTTGCCCTGGCGTTGGCCTTCATCTATCTGGTGCTGGCGGCGCAATTCGAAAGCTTTACCGAGCCGCTCATCATTATGTTGACGGTGCCGTTCTCGATGACGGGCGCGTTGCTCGCGCTCAAGCTGTCCGGCGGCACCCTTAACATCTACAGCCAGGTCGGCTTGGTGACTTTGATCGGCCTGATCACCAAGCACGGCATCCTGATCGTCGAGTTCGCCAACCAGATCCGCGACAAGGGCGGTGATACCGTCGCGGCGGTGACCGAGGCGGCCGTGCTGCGGCTGCGCCCGATCCTGATGACCACCGGGGCGATGGTGCTGGGCGCGGTGCCGCTCGCGCTGGCCGTCGGCGCCGGCGCCGAAAGCCGCCGCCAGATCGGCTGGGTGATCGTCGGTGGCCTGCTGGTCGGGACGCTGTTCACCCTTTACGTGGTGCCGGCCGTTTATACGCTCGCGAAGCGCGCGGGCGCGAAGCTGTCTTCGCGCAAGACCGCCGTTGGAGAAGAAGCGCACCAGCCCGGCGAATGACGATTACGCCGCTTGGATGACTTTTTTGCCGACCAGGCGCTCGTAGTCCTCGGACAACGAACGGGTGATGGTGCCCGGCTGGAAATGGTAGGGGCCGATTTCGCCCACCGGGGTCACCTCGGCGGCGGTACCGGTCAAAAACACCTCGTCGGCTTTGGCCAGCTCTTCCGGCCAGATGGCGCGCTCGATCACCTCGATGCCACGCTTTTTGGCGAGATCGATCACCGTGCGCCGGGTGATGCCGTCGAGAAAACAATCGGGCGTCGGCGTATGCAGCTTGCCGGCAATGGCGAGAAAGACATTGGCGCCGGTCGCTTCCGCGACCTGGCCGCGCCAATCGAGCATCAGGGCGTCATGAAAGCCTTGGCGCTCGGCCGTGTGCTTGGAGAGCGTGCAGATCATGTAGAGCCCGGTCGCCTTGGCGTGCACCGGCGCGGTTTCGGGCGCCGGACGGCGCCATTCGGAAAACATCAGGCGGATGCCCTTGGTCTTGGCCTCGGGCGAGAAATAGGACGGCCACGCCCAGGCGGCGATGGCGACGTTGATGCGGGCAGCCTGGGCGGCGACGCCCATCATCTCGCTGCCGCGCCAGGCGATGGGCCGGACGTAGCCATCGACGATGTTATTGGCGGCGCAGACCTTGCGGCAAGCGTCGTCGATTTCGGCGACCGAGTAGGGCAGTTCGAAACCGAGCAGGCGCGCGGAGTTCGCCAGCCGCTCGGTATGCTCCGTCAGCTTGAAGATCTTACCGCCGTAAACCCGCTCGCCCTCGAACACGGCGGAGGCGTAATGCAGCGCGTGGGTGAGCACGTGCACCTTCGCGTCACGCCACGGCACCATGCGGCCGTTCATCCAGATCGATCCGTCGCGATCGTCGAAGGGTTTTTGGTCGGCCATGGTCGTCCTGTTCCGGGCGTTCAATGGGCGCGGCCCGCCGTCAACGGCCGCGCCCGGGACGCGATGTTAGAGGAATATTCGAAGGGCGCAACCCCTGGGCATGACGCGCGCCGGACGATGTGTCCCGATCGGAACAAGCGGCGTTCCCGGCCGTTTTTCGGACTACTTCTTGGGCGCGAATTGGGGGTGGGTTTCGAACGCGGGACCAGGCTTGGATTGGGTTTGCGTGGCCGGGTCGCGCAACGGCGGCGCGCGAGGGGTCATGTTCTTGTCCTTGGTTTCCTGGACCTTAACGGTTGTCCAGCCCAGGTCGCGCGGCGGTTCCGCGATCCGGCGACAGGGGGCGCTTTTCCCGGATGTTCCGCTTTTTATGGTTTGCTTCTGGCCGGTCACGTCGCCGGGGTCGATCACGTCGGTGGCGGTGTCCGACGTATCCTTGGGCGTGCCGTAGATGAAACCGATGCGAACGATGCCCTTGAGCCGGGCGGCGGTTTCGATCTCGCCCGCGATAACGTTGGAGACCCCATCCGAATCGAACCGGCCTTGGGCAAAAGGGATCGGCGAGCGCGATGACGCGGACATGATGGCCGCCCGCACCGCAGGCAGGTTGCGGCAGGTGTCGTTTGCGGTGGCGACGTTGGCGACGTGCAGGACAACCGTGACCGGAACCGTTCCGCGCTGGCCCGAGGCGGAGGCCGCGACCGCGGTGACGTTGGCCAATTGCACGTACGTCGTCAAATCCTTGGCGATGGCGGCCGTGGCCGCCGCGGTGAGCAGGGCGCCGCAGAAAAAGATTACGGTTCGCGAAAAAGCCATGATTCTTGAAATCCCGGTCGCATTGTCGCAAGCGAAGCTCCGCTCCGGCAACCGGAATTTCCGCCGGCATCGGCTCCCGGCGGCGCCGGCATGGCCTTTTTCCGGCCCCGGCGGCGATTATAATGTCGGCCATGCCCGCGCCGAACGAACACGCCCCCTCGGTTCCGCATGTCCTGGTGGTGGATGACGATGCCCGTCTGCGCGACCTCATCCGGCGCTATCTGGTCAACAACGGTTTTGTCGTGACCGCCGCCGCCGATGCGGCCGAGGCGCGCGCCTGCCTCAAGAGCTTCGATTTCGACGTCCTGGTGCTGGACCGCATGATGCCGGGCGAGGACGGCCTCGCGCTCGCGCGCGCGCTCCGCGCCGAACGCTCGCCGCCGGTTTTGATGCTGACCGCCATGGGCGAGCCCGAAGAACGGATCGCCGGCCTGGAAGCGGGCGTCGACGACTACCTGGTCAAGCCGTTCGAGCCGCGCGAATTGCTGCTCAGGCTCAACGCCATCCTGCGCCGGCTCGCGCAGCCGCCTCCGGCGCCCGTCGCCGAGGCGCCCGACGAGATCCGCTTGGGAGCATCGGTCTTTCGCGCCGATCGCCGCGAACTGACGCGCGCCGGCGAAACGGTGCGGTTGACGGAAGCGGAAGCGACCTTGTTGGCCGTGCTGGCCACGCGACCGGGAGAAGCGGTGGGGCGCGAGGAGCTGGCTCGTCTCACCGGCGCGTCGGGCGGCGGGCGTGCGGTCGACGTGCAGGTGACCCGCTTGCGGCGCAAGATCGAAGACGATCCCCGCAACCCCCGCCATCTGGTGACCGCGCGCGGACGCGGATATGCCTTGAATTTCGACTGAGCGGGGCGCGGCCCATGGAACCCATCGTCAAACAATACATGCCGAAGTCCCTGCTCGGGCGGACGATGGTGATCCTGATCACCCCGCTCGCGATCGTGCAGTTGATTTCGGCGATCGTGTTCTACGACACCCATTGGGGCAAGATCATGGATCGATTGGCGCAAGGCGT
>VGZQ01000047.1 GCA_016872535.1 Rhodospirillales bacterium
CCGGGCGCGCTTGCCGACGGCGCCGTCGCGGAAGGAGCGCCGCTCGCGGGAGCGCCGGCCGATGGCGTGGGCGCCGGTGCGGGTGGACGGGTCTTGGTGAAATAGAATTCGAAGCCGATCACGATCAGGATCGACATCACCACGGCCAGCAGCAGGTTGCGATTGTCGGGAGTCACGAACGCACCTTCCGATCGTTGTCTCGATCATGGTTGGGCGCGGCCGGAACCGGATCGAGGCCGGAGCCGCCCCAGGGATGGCAGCGCGCGATCCGCGCCAGCGCCAAGCCGACCCCGCGTAAGGCCCCGTGGCGCCGGATCGCCTCCTCGGCGTAGGCCGAGCAGCCGGGCTCGAAACGGCACGCGGACGGCGCGCCGATCAAGGCGGCCACAAGCGGTGCGAGCGCGTAGCGCCACGCGCCGATTGCGCCGAGCGCCAACGGCCGGATCGCCGCGTCGAAAACGTGCCGCGCCCCCGTCATGATTTGCGTGCCTGTGCCATTTCGTCAGCCGACGAATCTTCCCGCCACACCCCGAGCCGCTTGAACGCCTGCGTCAGATCGCCGACCAAGTCGGCGAAGGGTCGTTTCAGGGTTTCGACCCGCCCGATCACCACCACGTCGACGCCGCCCGCGAGGCAATGGGTGCCGAGGCTGGCCAACGCCGCCTTGAGCCGACGCCGCGCGCGGTTGCGCGCAACCGCGGGACCGACCTTGCGGCTGACCGTAAACCCGACCCGTGCCGATGATGATCGGTCGGGCCGCGATCCGCCGCGACCCTTTTCGGCGGCGGCAATCAACCCGGTGTTGGCGCGCCGGTGCGCCTGAACGATCAGGCCGGGCGCGACCCATTTCCTCCGCGCCGCCGCGACCGAAAGAAAATCGGCCCGCCGTTTCAAGCGCGCGAGCGTGCCGGACACGATTGAAAATCCCTTTCGTCAAGCGGGCGCTTCACGCGGCCCCTTCAGGCGGACAGGCGCTTGCGCCCCTTCGCCCGGCGGCCGGAGAGAACCTTGCGGCCCCCGACGGTTTTCATGCGCGCGCGGAAGCCGTGGCGCCGCTTGCGAATCAATTTGCTCGGTTGGTAGGTGCGTTTCACGGGAACGGGCTCCTCGAGGGGCGGATCGAAGGCCGCTGGTATACGGCCCGAGCCCACCCCAAGTCAACGCGGCCGCCGGGTTTTTCGAGCGTTTTTCCGGCTTTTTTCCGTTATCTCCCCTCTCCCGCTCGCGGGAGAGGGAGGGGCCCGGCCCCGATGGGCCGGGAGGGTGAGGGCTCGCCGCAGCGTTCCCACCCCCTAGCCGTCAATTTGTCCGATCCGGGTATAATGCGAGCATAAACTTAATTCTTGAGCCGTGATTTATCAAAAATGAGCGACACACGGTATTTCAGCGAGCGAGAGGTCGGCGAAACGCCACGAAACGTGGATGAAGTAACGGCCACCGCGTGGAGTGGCATTGCCGCTTTGATCCGTACGTGCATCGATGATGGATCGTTCGGCGCACGGTACCCAGAGATTTGTCCAGATGGAGCGGACCCGTGCGGAACAAATCAGCGTTCATTTTGGGAAGCGATGAGGGCCGAGATTCCCAAACTGCCCGATATGCCGTCGACAATCTTGAACGATGATGTTCTACCCTCGTCTCTCGTCATAATGGATATGATTGAGTTCTGCTGGCGGGCGGTCGGAAGACCAATCCGGGGTGTATATCATGGGTACTCGCGGCATCACCACCTCAGCTTCGACGAAGACGCCGGCAAGAGGGAGTTCGGTGATGTCATCAATCGCATCTTCCGTCGCAACGGATTGGCCTTCGAGTTGACGGATGGTGGAATGGTTCGAAGGCTGGCTCCGGCGGTCTTGCGCGAAGCACTCGGACAAACTGTGTTCCATACGGAAGACCTAGGCTTGAACCAGATTCTCGAAACCGCCCGGACAAAGTTTTTCGATCCCGATGAGTCGGTGCGCCGCGAGGCATTGGAAAAACTTTGGGATGCCTGGGAACGGATTAAAAGCCTTGAACCGGGCGCAAATAAAGCCGTTCAGTCGGCGGCGCTTCTCGATCGAACCGCAAATTCGAGCGCACCGAAATTCCGAGAATTGTTGGAAGAAGAAGCCAAAACGTTGACGAACATCGGTAACACTTTTCATATTCGGCATACCGAAACCCATCAAGAACGCCTGGGTGGCTCAAACGAGATCGATTATCTTTTTCATCGCCTATTCGCCTTTATTCGGTTGATCCTCCGCACCACGGGAAGGGGCGGTTGATATCGAAGGCGAAAAGCCGGGTCTTGACCATGCCCAATCGCAACGCCCGTGTCCTTCGCAAGACCATGACCGACGCCGAACGCCGACTTTGGTCGATTTTGCGCGGGCGGCGGCTGGCCGGCTATAAATTCCGCCGCCAGCATCCGGTTAATCCCTACATTCTCGATTTTGCTTGCGTCGAATGCCGCCTCGCGGTCGAAGCCGATGGCGGACAACACGCGGGCAACGAGGCCGACCGGCGGCGTGTGGCCCTGCTCCGCGCCCGGGGATGGCGCGTATTGCGCCTTTGGAACAACGATATTCTTGCTAACATCGACGGTGTCGTCGGAATCATTTTGCGAACACTCGAATCAACCAAGACGCCCAGAATACCGAAACCCTCACCCTCCCGGCCCTGACGGGCCGGGTCCTTCCCTCTCCCGCTATCGCGGGAGAGGGCTTTCTTTTGTCGTTTTTCGGGCTTTTGCGCGCGCCTCGCCGGTTCGTGTCTGGTCTGCCAAGAATAAATCGCCTTAAACTTCGCCGACGCCGCGCCCCCGCGCCGACCCGCGACCGACCCCCCGCCCCCGATGACCGCCCGATGACCGATCAGCCCGTCCCGCCCGATTCCCCGCCGCCCCGGTTTTCCCCCAAATTTTCGGTGACCCGGCTGCTGCCGATCGGCGCTTTGCTCGGCGGGCTTGCGCTCTTTTTCCTGCTCGGGCTCGACCGCTACGTGTCGTTCAAAGTCCTCGGCGCGCATTTTGCCGATCTGAAAAACTGGGTCGAGGCGCACGGCGCGTTCGCGCTGGCGGCGTTCGGCGCGGTCTACGCGGCGATGGTCGCGTTCTCGATTCCGGGCGCGCTGGTGCTGACGCTGGCCGGTGCGATGCTGTTCGGCGCGGCGGCGAACGCCGCCGTCGTCATCATCGCCGCAACGGTGGGCGCCTGCGCCGTCTTTCTCGCCGCCCGGTTCGGCCTGGGCGAGCCGCTCCGCGCGCGCGCCGGCCCGTTCCTCAAGAAAATGGAGGCGGGATTCCGCGCCAACGCCTTCAGCTATATGTTGGTGCTGCGCTTGGTGCCGTTGTTTCCCTTTTGGCTGGTCAATTTGGCCCCGGCGTTTCTCGGCGTCGGCTTGCCGACGTTTGCCGTCGCCACCGCGATCGGCATCGCGCCCGGCACCGTCGTTTTCAGCGTCATCGGCGAAGGCCTCGGCGGCGTGGTCGCGGCCGGCGGCGACATCGATCCCGGAAAAATATTGACCCCGACCATGATCGCGGCCTTGATCGCGCTGGCGGCGCTTGCGCTCGTCCCGGTCGCGTTCAAGCGCTGGCAGGCGAAACGCGCCGAAAGGTCGATGAGCGGCACAATGGGCGGTGGAACATGAGCGAAATCCTGACTCCGGACCTGTGCGTGATCGGCGCCGGATCGG
Source organism: Rhodospirillales bacterium (assembly GCA_016872535.1). Classification (NCBI taxonomy): domain Bacteria; kingdom Pseudomonadati; phylum Pseudomonadota; class Alphaproteobacteria; order Rhodospirillales; species Rhodospirillales bacterium. Next base: position 3,679 of record VGZQ01000047.1, read on the forward strand.
GCGGCTTGTCGGTCGCGGCCGGGGCGTCGCAAATGGGCGCCTCGGTCGTTCTGATCGAGCGCGCGCGCATGGGCGGCGACTGTCTCAATTACGGCTGCGTGCCGTCGAAATCGCTGATCGCGGCGGCGCATGCCGCCCACGTCGCGCGCGCCGCGGAGCGTTTCGGCGTGCGCGCCGGCCCCCTCGCGATCGACGGAGCGGCGGTGTTCAAGCGCGTCCACGACGTGATCGCGGCCATCGCGCCGACCGATTCGGTCGAGCGGTTCGAAGGCCTCGGCGTCAAGGTGATCAAGGCGCACGCGCGCTTCACCGGGCCTAATCGCGTGCGGGCCGACGACGTCGAAATCCGCGCGCGGCGCTTCGTCGTCGCCACCGGGTCGAGCCCGATGGTTCCGCCGATCCCCGGCCTCGACCGGGTTCCGCATCTCACCAACGAATCGGTGTTCGATCTCGACGCCGTGCCCGAGCGCCTGATCGTGCTCGGCGGCGGGCCGATCGGCATCGAGCTGGCGCAAGCCTTCCGCCGCCTCGGCGCGCGCGTCGCGGTGATCGAAATGCAGACGATTCTCGGGCGCGACGACCCGGAACTGGCCGACGTCGTTCGCCGCCAATTGGCGCGCGAGGGCGTCGAGCTGTTCGAAAAAGCCCCCGCCGAGAGCGTCGAGCGGACGACGCATAACGGGGGGGACGGCATCGCCGTCGCCGTCGGCGGCGAAACCCCGACCCGCGTCGAAGGCACGCACCTTCTGGTCGCGGTCGGACGCCGGCCCAACGTCAAGGATCTGGGGTTGGACCTCGCCGGCGTTTCGGTCGAACCCAAGGGCATCGTCGTCGACGCCCGGCTCCGCACCACCAACCGGCGCGTGTTCGCCATCGGCGACGCCGCCGGCGGATTGCAGTTTACCCACGTCGCCGGTTTTCACGCCGGCATCGTGCTGCGCAACATCCTGTTCCGGCTCCCGGCGCGCGCCGACCGCGCCGCCATCCCGCGCGTCACCTATACCGACCCCGAACTGGCTCAGGTCGGCCTCACCGAAGCCGAGGCCATGGCCCGGCACGACGGAGTCCGGATTTTGCGTTGGTCGATGCACGACAACGACCGCGCCCAGGCCGAGGGCGCGACCGAGGGACTGGTCAAGGCCGTGATCGGGCGGCGCGGCAGGATTCTCGGCGCCGGCATCGCGGCCGCCCACGCGGGCGAATTGATCCAGCCATGGACGCTGGCGATCGCCAACGGTCTTCGGATCGGGGCCATGGCCTCGGTCGTCGCGCCCTATCCGACGCTCGGCGAAGCGTCGAAGCGCGCCGCCGGCAGCTATTACACGCCGACGCTTTTCGGCGACCGTACCAAGGCGATCGTGCGCCTGCTCGCGCGATTGGGATGAGCGCGCGTCATGCCGATAGGCATGCATTAGCATGACGATCCGCCCGCGCGCCCGATTCGGGTTGTCGGTCCGCTTGCTCGGACTCACCGTCGTGTTCGTGATGGTGGCGGAAGTGCTGATCTGGGCGCCGTCGATTTCCAATTTCCGCAAGACCTGGCTTGAGGAGCGCATCACCCGCGCCTATCTCGCCACCATCGCCTATGCCGCGCTGCCCGACGACGCGCCATTGCGCGCGCTCGGCCAGCAGCTGCTGCTCAATACCGGGCTGCACGGCATCGGATTGACGCGCGACGGGCATCGTTCGCTGATGGTGATGGACGACATGCCGCCGGGCATCGATCTGGTCGTCGATCTGCGCCAGCGCATGTTCGTCCGATGGATCGGCGAGGCGCTCGAGGCGCTCTGGGGCGACGGCAAGCGGGTGCTGCGCGTCATCGGCCACCCCGAGGGCGCGCCGGACGCGCTGATCGAAATCGTGCTCGACGAGGGACCGCTGCGCGCCGCCATGCTGGCGTTTTCGTGGCGCATCCTCACCCTTTCCATCGCCATTTCGCTGTTCGCGGCCGTGCTGGTTTATCTCAGCCTGCAATGGCTGCTGGTGCGGCCGATGCGCCGGATCACCGAGGACATGGTCGCCTTCCGCGCCGATCCCGAAGGCCCGGTTCCCCATCCGGCGGAGCCGACGCGCAGCGACGAAATCGGCATCGCCAGCCGGGAATTGGCGACCATGCAGGCGGATCTGCGCGCGGCGTTGCGTCAGAAGACCCGGCTCGCGACGCTCGGCGCCGCCGTCGCCAAGGTCAATCACGATCTCCGCAACACGCTGGCGACCGCGATGCTCGTCTCCGACCGTCTCGCCGACAGCGACGATCCCGAGGTGCGCAAGGTGGCGCCGCGCCTTTACGACGCCATGCAGCGCGCGGTCAGCCTGTGCAGCCGGACGCTCAATTTCGTTTCCGACAGCCGGCCCGCGTTGAAGATCGAAGCGGTGCTGGTCGGCGCGCTGGTCGAGGACGTGGCCTCGGAGTTGACCGGAAAATTCGATTCGGCGCGGGTCACGACCGAGGCCGAAGCCGGTTTCGCCGTCGTCGCCGACCGCGAACAGTTGCGCCGCGCGCTCGCCAACCTGATCCTCAACGCATTCCAGGCCGGCGCGCGCAACGTTCGCGTGTCCGCCGTCGCGGACGGGGGCTTGGCGCGAATCCGGATCGCCGACGACGGCCGGGGATTCGATCCGGGCGCGCGCGAGCGGCTGTTCCAGCCCTTCGTCGGCTCGGGCCGCCGCGAGGGCACCGGGCTCGGGCTGCCCATCGCCCGCGACATCGCTCACGCCCACGGCGGCGACCTGACGCTTTTCGAAACCGGGCCCCAGGGTACGACCTTCGAATTGACGCTGCCCCTGCCCGAGAGTTGACATCGACGGCGACCCGTCCGGCTTGCTAACCTAATCGCCGTTATCTTGAGGAGAATTGTCATGGGAACCTGGATCGCCGGTATTGTCGCCACTCTGATCGGCTTCGCCGGGCTGTTCGCCGCGGCGAAAAGCGCCGATCCCCTCATGTATCCGATCGGCCTGACGGTGTTCGCCGCCGCGGTGCTGTTCGACTTCTGGATGATCCGAACTTCCGTCGGCCGCGACCATTGACCGCGCCCGGTGCCCCCTGAGCGCCTGGGACCCCGCCCAGTACCTGAAATTCGGCGGCGAGCGCCTGCGCCCCGCCCTCGATCTGCTGGCGCGGATCGCCGCCGAATCCCCCGATACGGTTTACGACCTCGGTTGCGGCCCCGGCACCGTGACGGTTTTGCTCCGCCGCCGCTGGCCCGAGGCGCGCGTGGTGGGGGTCGATTCGTCCGACACGATGCTGGCCGAAGCGCGGGACAAGCACCCGGGCATCGAATTCGTTTGCGCCGACATCGCCCATTTCGTTCCCGACGCGCCCGCCGGCGTCATCGTTTCCAACGCCGCGCTGCATTGGCTTTCCGACCACGCCCGGCTGTTCCCGGGCCTGGTTTCGCGTCTCGCGCCGGGCGGGGTCTTCGCTGCCCAGATGCCGCATGTAAACCATCAGACGTCGCATGTGCTGATGGCCGAAAGCGCGGACGCCGGCCCGTGGCGGGACAAGGCGCGCGCGGCACTGCCGCGCTATCCGGATCACGGCGCCGCCGACTACTACGGCTGGCTCGCGCCGCTCTGCCGCGCGGTCGAGGTGTGGGAGACCGTCTATCACCACGCGCTCGCGGGCGAAAACGCGGTGCTGGAGTGGATGAAGGGCGCGGCGCTGCGCCCCATGCTCGCCCGGCTCGCGCCCGCGGAACGGGACGGCTTTCTCGCCGATTACGGCGCCCGGCTCGCCCGCGCCTATCCCCGGCGCGCCGACGGGGTCACGCTGTTTCCGTTCCGACGATTGTTCGTCGTCGCGGCGAAGTGATTGGCGTCGCGGGCGCGCCCTCGGCAGGATTCCGTTCATGCGAATTACGACCGGATTGGCGGCATTCGTCGCCGTCCTCGCGCTGGCCGCGACCGCCGCGGCGGCGCCGCGCGCGGAATTGTGGCCGCGCTGGACGGCGCACGATCCGACGTCAACTCGGAGCGTCGATCATTCCGACTGGGATACTCTGCTCGCGCGTTACAATAACGCCGCCGCCGACGGCAGCCGCAGGTTCGATTACGCCGCCGTTACGGCGGAGGATCGCCGCCGACTCGACGCCTATGTCGAGCGCCTGGCCGCGACGCCGGTTTCCGCCCTCGCCCGCGACGAACAGCGGGCGTTCTGGATCAATCTCTACAATGCGCTCACGGTGCGCACGGTGCTCGAGCGTTGGCCGGTCGCGAGCATCCGCGAGATTTCCATCTCGCCCGGCCTGTTCAGCGTCGGCCCCTGGGGCAAGAAGCTCGTCGCCGTCGAGAACGAGCCCTTGAGCCTCGACGACATCGAGCACCGCATCCTGCGCCCGATCTGGAAGGACGCCCGCATCCATTACGCGCTCAACTGCGCCGCCGTCGGCTGCCCCGACCTGCAACCCCGCGCCTTCACCGCCGCCAACGCCGAGGACTTGCTGGAGCGCGCGGCGGGTGCGTTCGTCAACCACCCGCGCGGGGTCCGTATCGACGACGGCCGCCGGTTGCGGGTGTCTTCCATCTACGTCTGGTTTCGCGACGACTTCGGCGACGGTTCCGACATGGCCGTGATCGCGCACCTCGCCCGCTACGCCGCGCCCGACTTGAAGGCCCGGTTGGCCGGGATCGCGCGCGTCGACGATCACGCCTACGACTGGGCGATCAACGCGCCCCTCAAGTAATTCCCGACAACGGATATTCGGCGAGCGGTTCGTAGTGGACCCCGTCGCCGCCGCGACGGCTTTCGAACAGGGTGAACCGGGTCATCGGATAGGGCCCGGCGGAAAAGCCGTGGCGCGTTTCGATGTAGGGCCCGAGCCGGACGCTCGGCACGTCATCAAGACGCGCCAGCGTCACGTGCGCCGAAAACTTGCGCCGTTCCGGTTCGAGGCCGGCGCGCACGACGACCGATTCGATCTTGTCGCGCAGGAAAGCGACCGGTTCGGGCTTCTCCACCCCCGCCCACAGGGTGTGGGCATAGCGACCCCGGTCGAAGAACCCGACGCCAGCCAACGTCAGGCCGAAGGCGGGCGCGCGGATCGACCCGAGTCCGGCGTCCAGTTCCTCGGCACCGTGGCGATCGGTTTCGCCGACGAAGCGGAGCGTCACATGGAGATTGTCGCGATCGACCCAGCGCGCGCCGGGCACGCCGCTCTGCAGGGCGGCGAGGCGCGCGCGGGCGTCCTCGGGCAACGGCAGGGCGACGAACAGGCGCATGGGAAGAGCCGTGAAGGCCGATCAGAGAAAGAGCGCGAGGACCCCGGTATAGCCGTAAAGCCGGGCGTTGGAAATCTCGCCCCCGGCGTAGAACCCGACCAGCGGAAAATCGCCGAGCCGCGCGCGGATCAAATCCAGCTCGCGGCCTTCGCGGCCGAACATGGCGACGCCGCGGGCGATGCAACTGATGTAAATCCCGGCCTTCGGTCGGCCGCCCGTGCGGCGTTTCAGATCATCGGCCATGCGCGCAAGGTCCGATTCGGCGCTTTTCGGGTCGCGCCGGACGAACATGATCCGATCGCCCGCCGCCACCGCGCCCCCGACCGCGAGCCAGCCGCGCACCGGATCGGCGCCGACCAACGTGCGCACCGTGTAATCGCCGGTATCGGAGCCCGCCACCGGGAACGCGGCATGGACGGTGCCGCTGAGTTCCTGGAGCGCGCGCGCGTCGGCGATACCGAGGTCCGCCTTCAGCACCTCGATCGGCTTTTGGCCGTCGAGGGTGACGATCACGTTTTCGACCGCGTCGGTCACCGTGTGCATCGGCCCGGCCGGCGCGCAGCCTTGGCTCTGGCCGGTGGCGACCGCGATTCCCGGCGCGAATAGCACTCCGGACACGCCGCCGCCCGTAACCCGGCCGGCGATCTGGTAAAGCGCCCCGCGCGAGGACGCGAGCCCGCCGACCAGGAACCCCGCGCCCGCGTCGGCGAGCGATTCGAGCAGCCGGGGCGTTTCCGCGTTTTCGGGGTCGGCGTGGACGATGCCGAACGCTGACGGCGCCTGCTTCATCCAGGCGCGAATGTCGTCGGCGAGCTCGTCGGGGCCCTTGGTGATCGACGGGAACATGCGGAAGGAACCGGCCGGCAGCACGCCGACCAGAACCGCGAGCCCGGGGCGATCGAAATATTCGGTGTCGTTGCCGCAAATGCCGATGCCGACGCTGCCGACCCAATGCTCGATCCCGGTTTTCTGGCGCAGATAGGCGAGGATGCTGCTGAAATCCTCGGCCAGGCGATCGGTGGCGTAGACGAAGCCGAGGTTCGCGCCGGCGGGCAACGGCAGGAGCGCATCGACGCACGCCTTGGCGGCGTGCGCCCAATGGTCGGCGGCGGTGTGGGCGGCCTTGAAGACGACGGGGTCCGGCAACGGTCAAATTCCTTGGGCGTCCGGCGAAGGTTTCGTGGGGTTATATATAAGCCGAACCAGGGGGGCGAGGCGCCCGAACAAGCCCCTACCCCCGGCTATATCCTGAAAATCCCCTTTTTGTTCAAGATCATAGCCCTGTTGCATTTTTCCCGGCTTGGCCCATATTTACTTCCAAGTCCAACGGTTTCGCTTATGTATCCACCCGCGAAGCCGAGGGAGGACCTCTGAAGGAGAGATCGAATCCATGGCCCGCGACACCGATAAACGTTTCGACGCCCGTTCCGAATACATGTCCCGGACGGAGGCCGAACTCGCGCACGTCGACGTCGGCCTGCGCCAGCACATGCTCAAGGTCTACAACTACATGGCCTCGGGCCTGACGCTGACCGGCATGGTCGCCTACGCCGCCGGCAATTCGCCCGCGGTCATGAACCTGCTCTACGCGCAAGGCCCGGCCGGCCAGCTTTCGCCGACGATCCTCGCCTGGATCGTGATGCTCGCGCCGATCGGCATGGTTTTCTTCCTCGCCGCCCGCATCCACGCGATGCAGGCCCAGACCGCCCAGACCATGTTCTGGGTCTATTCGGCGCTCATGGGCCTCTCGCTCGCCAACATCTTCCTCGTCTTCACCGGGGCGAGCATCGCGCGCGTCTTCTTCATCACCGCCGGCACGTTCGCGGGCATGAGCCTCTACGGCTACACCACCAAGCGCGACCTGTCGCGCTTCGGCTCGTTCCTGTTCATGGGCCTGATCGGCGTGCTGATCGCCGCCGTCGTCAACCTGTTCCTCGCCAGCTCGGCGCTGCACTTCGTGGTCTCGGTCGTCGGCGTGCTGGTGTTCATCGGCCTCACCGCCTACGACACCCAGGAGATCAAGTCGATCTACCTGGAAAGCGACAGCACCGAGGTTTCGAGCAAGAAGGCCATCTTGGGCGCCCTCAAGCTCTACCTCGACTTCATCAACATCTTCGTGATGCTGATCCAGCTGTTCGGCGAGCGCCGCTAACCCGGCCAACCGCCCGACAAAAAACCGCCCGGAAGGCGACTTCCGGGCGGTTGCGTTTTGGGGGGATCGCAAAAAGAATGGGTAGAATCTGGAGAAAAATGGAATAGGCGTAAACACTTCTGTTCAATTTGATGGGAGCTTAGGTTAGTCGGCCCAATGTTTATCTCCCCTCGGCTTCGACTGTGGCCTTGGCCATAGCGGATTCGGTTTTTCTGGTTTCAAATTTGGCTGCCTCTGCGTCTTGGACAGCTTTTCCCCATGCTTCCTGCTCTCGTTTCAGATCGCGCGCTGGACTCAACATCGCCCATATAGTCCAACCTGAGCAGATCAGAAAAAGCACTATATTGACCCAAAACCATAACGGTTTTCCGCAGGTCATCACTATAGCCGTGACCCAGAAAGCGAGCATCGAAACTATTACGATAAGACGTATCGAAAGTTTATGTTTTATGTTGTCAACATTAATCCAGATCCAGAATAGATTTTCTTTAATGTTGTTCTTTATATATGTTCCGAGAACTTCTTCTCTTGATAGCAAACCCAGTCTAACCGTTTTCCCATCGATACTTTCCTTCCACTCGGAAGCTGGATAGAGGTTATTCTCAATTTTTCGTAGCAAATCTTCGCTATGCTTAATGAGTTGAGTATTACGTATGTCGAGAGCAAAAAACATGGTCGACAAAAATCCTCCTATGCTCAGCACTATAAAAGCATAATTGTTATATGGGGCACTCTTAGGGTCTAGAATTGAAGAAAACGCATTAAGCAATAGAGCCACAGCTAATAAAAAGAAATTAAACATTTTAGTGCGTTGTTCCGCGTGAAATTTAAAATGCTCCCACGCCAACTTGAACTGACGTTCGGCTAATTGACATTCGCTCATTTGAAGCTCCCCACTTTACCGAGGCAGTGTTTCAATAAACTCCCTAACGATCTCCGGCGATGACGAACAACCAATTCGCGATGCGCCCGCATCAAGCATCGACCGGACATCGGCGAGCGTCCGAATACCCCCTGCGGCCTTCACGCCGACGGCATCGCCCACCGTTTGGCGCATGAGACGAACTATTCTGGCATCCGCTCCTTTAGGACCGAATCCCGTGCTGGTTTTTACGTAATCCGCGCCGGCTTGGACAGAGAGCTTGCATCCCAAAGTGATCTCACGGTCTTCCAGAAACGCGGTCTCCAAAATGACCTTGACGATACCACTGCGGTCGTGGACGGCCTCGACAACGGTGGCGATATCGTACTCTACGATTTTTTTGTTTCCGTCTCTGAGATCGCCAATCGAAATCACCATATCGATTTCGGACGCACCATTCTCGATCGCATGAACCGCTTCAAGTTTTTTGTCTTCTGTTGTTGTATTCCCATGTGGGAAGCCCACAACAGTGCAAATTCGTACAGCGTTTGCAGTTTTGCCAGATAGTCGTTTCGCTGCGTAGGCGACCCATCGCGGCGCAACACAAACCGCGGCAAAGCCGTATTCCACGGCCTCTTTACAGAGGCGCGAAATATCGTTCTTGCCACTCGTCGGTTTTAAATTCGTGTGATCGAACTTCGTAGAAAAGTCTGTCAACTCGATATGCTTTAGTTTATCGAGACCTTTGTCCGGCGAGGCCAAATAATGCATTACTACCATTTTGGACTGCCCCTGCTTTGTCGGCTTAAAAATAAGTTTATCACACTCTCTATATCGGCACAGCCGATGCTACTTCTTTCTTGAAATATTCTTAGCTATGAGAATATGCAATTGCCTCAAGCCGCCAGCGCGCGGCGCACGGCCATGGGGTCCTTGGCGATGACCGCGAGCAGGATGCGGGCGGCGCGGTCGGGACGGCGGCGGCCCTGTTCCCAGGCCTGCACCGCCGCCACGTCGAGGCCGAAGGCGCGCGCGAACGCCGCCTGGCTCAAACCCAGGCGGCGGCGGATGCGGGCGGCCTCGATCTCCGACGGCACCAGGATTTCGTAGGACAGCAATTCGATTTCGCCACGAACATGGGCCAAGGCTTCCTTCGCCGAGGCGATGAGGGCGCGCCCAAGGACACTACCCTTCCGCCTGGATCGCCTTGACGATTTCGCGGAGATCTTTTTTCTCGGCATCGGACAAGTCCTCCTTTTCGGCCTTGGCATACACATAGAGCAGGATCAGCAAACCGCGCGTCGTCGTGACGAAATAAATGATCCGGGCGCCGCCGCTTTTGCCCTTGCCGCCGCGCCGCGCTCGCGCTTTCCGCGCGCCGCCGGTGCCGGGAATGACCGGCCACGCCTCGGGAGCGGACGCGATTTCCACCTCGGCGAGCGCCCGTTCCTCGGCCGTCAGCAGTTTGCGCGCTTGGCGCTCATAGCGCCGGGTGGCGACGACCTTCACGGACGCCAGACTAAGGCATTGTCGTATAGCCGGTCAACGGTCATCTCCGGTCGTACTGTCCTTCCATGACGCGGATTCCAACAATTTCAATCCGTTGGAATCGAAAAACCTTCTGTAATCCCGCCGAGGCACTGGTAGGTCAGATTTGTATGATGCTGGTTGACACTTGTAACCACGCTTATGTTGTCGGATCAACGAACGTGGGATAAACGCGGTACATACGGGTGCGCTCGATTGTTCTGTCGGAAAGAATGGTATCGCCAGAACCATCTCTGGATGAATCTGTGAAAGACGTCCGACATAGCCGTAATAGTTCCACTCACGCTTTGTCTTGGTTGGGAATTTGCCCTTGACCTGAACCGGCCTGAGAATATAGCCACCTCGGCCATCGGATTTAGAGACAATGAAATCGAAGCCTTTATCGCGGTGGGGAAAGTAAACATTCCATTGCGCGTCGGCGAACAACCCGGCGACATATAATTCGGCGAAATAGTCCCGGATTGTCATCGGCCACCTTTTCACGCCACCCGGTCGCGCGGGGCTTGGCCCTTGAAGAACGCATCCAGGTTGTCGAGGGCGCGGAAGCCCATGGCATTGCGGGTATCGAGCGTGGCGCTGCCGAGATGCGGCAGCAGGTAGGCGTTGTCGAGGCCGAGATAGCCGGGATGGATCTTGGGCTCGCCGTCGAACACGTCGAGCCCGGCGGCCGCCACATGGCCCGACTTCAGCGCCGCGATCAGGGCGTCGTCGTCGATCACCGGCCCGCGCGCGGTGTTCACGATGACCGCGCCCTTGGGCAGTTTGGCGATCCGGGCCGCGTTCAGGAACTTGCGCGTTTCCGGCGTCAACGGGCAATGGATGGTGAGGTAGTCGCAGAAGGGCAGCATCTCCTCGACGTTGGCGTGATACTTCGCGCCTTCGGTCTTGTCGGCCGGCAGGGGCGCCTGGTCGTGGTAGTGCAGCTCGAAGCCGAACGGCTTGGCGCGGCGCGCGACCGCCTGGCCGATGCGGCCCATGCCGTAGATGCCGAGGCGCTTTCCCTGCGCGCCGACGCCGATCAGCTGGGTCGGCCGCCAGCCGATCCAGCGGCCTTCGCGCAGGATCTTCTGGCCTTCGTAGGCGCGGCGCGCGCCCGCCAGCAGCAGCAGCATGGCAAGATCGGCGGTGGCGTCGGTCAGCACCTCGGGCGTGTTGGTGACGACGATGCCGCGCGCCTTGGCCGCCTGCAGATCGACGTGGTCGAACCCGACCGAGAAGGTGGCGATGACGCGGACGCTCTTGTCCAGCTTTTCGATCACGTCGGCGCGGACCGCCGTGGTCGGGCTGGTGACGATCCCGTCCATGCCCTTGGCGCCGGCAACGATTTCGGAGGGCGAATAGGTCTTGTCGTCGGCGTTGAGCCGGGCGTCGTAATCGCGCGAAAGCCGCGCCTCGACGGCCTCGGGCAGCTTGTTGAGGACGAACAGTTTCGGTTTGGCCACGGCGGATCTCCCCTTCAGGCGTTGCGGTTCGGTTCAGACGCTTCGACCGCCGTCCACGTCGAGGCAGACCCCGGTCAGAAACTCGGCTTCGGCCGAGCACAAGAACAGGGCGGCGTTGGCGACGTCAAGGGGGCGGCTCATGCGCCCCAAGGGGATCGAGGCGACGAATTTTTTCCGCAATTCCGGGCTGTCGCCGCCCATGAACGCCGCCGTCAGTCCGGTTTCGCCGATCACCGGATTGATGGCGTTGACCCGGATGCGCTCGGGCGCGAGCTCGACCGCCATGGAGCGGGTCAGCGTGATCGCCGCCCCCTTGGTGCCGTTGTACCAGGTGAGCCCCGGCCGGGGCCGGCCCCCGGCGGTGGAAGCCATATTGAGGATCGCGCCGCCGCCCTGCTGGCGCATGATCGGCACGCAGGCGAGCGCCGTGAGGTAGATGCTTTTGACGTTGACCGCGTAGATGCGATCGAAGGTCGCCTCGTCCACCTCCAGCAGGGACTGGTTGCGATGGGTCGCGCCGGCGTTGTTGACCAGGATGTCGAGGCCGCCGAAGGCCTCCAGCGCCGCCTGAACCATCGCCCGGACGTGGTCGGCGCGGGAAACGTCGGCGGCGTGGAAGCGAGCGCGCGGGATCGAGGCGGTCACGTCCCGGCCCTTGTCCTCGGCGATGTCGGCGATCAGCACGCTGGCGCCTTCTTCGGCGAAGCGCCGGGCGATCCCTTCGCCGAAACCGGAGGCCGCCCCGGTCACCAGGGCCACTTTGTCCTTCAGGCGCATGGAGATTTCCTTTCGATGCGGGGCCGAATCGATCCAGGATTCCGGCCGGGAATGGGCTTGGTTCAATAGTCCCGGCGACGCAATATTTCTACCGCCTGGTTGAGCTGAGCCATTCGCCGGTGGTCGCCGGTGCCGCTGTCGGGATGGTGGATGGCGGCAAGCGTACGGAACCTGGAACGAATTTGGGAATAATCCGGATCGGCTTCGGGCGGGAAGCCGAGCACATGGAGCGCCTCGGCGGCGGTACGCACGCCCCCCGGCAGCACCGCGGGCGAGAGGTCGGCGATCACCCGAACCAAGCGTTCCACCTCGCGCTTCAGTTCCGCGGCGCCGATTTCGCCCGCCGGGCGAAGCTCGATCCGGTTATCGCCCGCGTCGAGGGCGAGCGCAACGGCCAAGGCCCGGCGGGCGGTTTTTGCGTCCGAACCCTTGGGCAGCCGGACCTGAAGCCGGGGCTTCCGCCGCCAAGGCCGGCCCTTGGACGGACCCGAGCGGAGAATGACCGTTTCGCGGTCCCCCGGCGGCGGCTCGCCCGGATCTGGGACCCCGGCGATCGTTTCGGGGGAGAGCAGGAGCATGACCGAGCGGGCGAGGTCGGCGGCGTTGACGTTGCGCTTGCGAGCCAGCGCCAGGACCCGGTCGCGAAAAAGACTCGAACAATGAACGGTATGGGAATGTTTGGTATCGCCGCGCCTCATGCCGTCCACTCCAGCGCGCGGCGCATCAGGCGCGATTCGGGGATCGCAGGGCCGTTCGGAGCGATCGGAGATGTTCCCATGGCCGCAACCGTCTCTCGTCGGCAATGAGTTTCGGGGAATTGCCCCATATCACAACTACCAACGTTGTTAAAAACGGCAAAAAATTGAGAGAGTCTTACCGTGCCCGCGTCGCGCGCCGGCGCGCGGGCCAAGCTTCGGAAATAGCGGGGAAATTCGGCGTCCCGGGCGCCTACGATTTGTCGCCGGAGGCGTTGCCGGAGTTGTTGCCGGGCTGGGGCATGGCGATGGCGTGGTAGCCCGAATCGACGTGATGGACCTCCCCGGTGACGCTCGCCGACAAATCCGAAAGCAGATAAAGGGCCGCGCCGCCCAAGTCCTCGAGCGCCACCGGACGGCGTAACGGCGAGTTCGCCTGGGCGAAACGAAATATTTCGCGGGCCCCGGCGATGGCGCTGCCGGCAAGTGTCCTCACCGGTCCCGCCGAAATGGCGTTGACCCGCACCCCCTGGGGCCCGAGATCGGAAGCCAAGTAACGCACGCTCGCTTCCAGCGCCGCCTTGGCGACCCCCATGACGTTGTAGTTGGGGACCACCCGCTCGGCGCCGAGGAACGAGAGCGTCACCAGGCTGCCCCCCTTCGGCATCAGGGCGGCGGCGCGGCGCGCGACCGCCGTGAACGAGTAGCAGGAGATATCGAGGGTGGTGAGGAAATTCTCCCGCGTGGTGTCGAGGTAGCGGCCCTTCAATTCTTCCTTGTTCGAATAGGCGATGGCGTGGACCACGAAATCGAGGCTGCCCCACTCGCGCCCGATCGTTGCGAAGGCGGAATCGAGGCTGGCGTCGCTTTCCGCCTGGCAGGGCACGATCACGCTCGCGTCCACGGCTTCGGCCAGCGGCCGGACCCGCTTTTCGAGCGTTTCGTTCTGATAGGTGAAGGCGAGGCGGGCGCCGTGGCGGCGAAGCGTGCAGGCGATCCCCCAGGCGATCGAATGATCGTTGGCGACGCCCATGATCAGGCCGCGCTTGCCGGCCATCAGCGCCGCGGCGGCGCCGATTTCGGTGGGAAGGATTCGTTCGATTCCGGACATGGCCGTTTCCTCGTTTGCTTTCTTTACCCCGTTCCCGGGCGGCGATCCTTGTTCCCGACCCGGCACGTCGCCCTCATCCGTCGTAGCGGGTGAAGGCGAGGGTGGCGTTGGTGCCGCCGAAGCCGAAGCTGTTGGAGATCACGCAGTTGAGCGGGACATTTTCCTGAAGCGCGCGCACGATCGGCATGCCCTCGGCCTCGGGCTCCAGGTCCTCGATGTTGGCGGAGGCGCACAAGAAGCCGTGACGCATCATCAGGAGGCTGTAGATCGCCTCGTGCACCCCGGCCGCGCCGAGGGCGTGCCCGGTCAGCGACTTGGTCGAATTGAAGGCGGGGATATAGTTGCGGTCGCGGAACACCTCGCGGATCGCCTGCAGTTCCTTGACGTCGCCGATCGGGGTCGAGGTGCCGTGGGTGTTGATGTAGTCGACCGGCTGCTTCAGGTCCTTCATCGCCATCTTCATGCAGCGGACCGCCCCTTCGCCCGAGGGCTGGACCATGTCGAAGCCGTCGGAGGTCGCGCCGTAGCCCGCCACCTCGGCGTAAATCTTGGCGCCGCGCGCCTTGGCGTGCTCCAACTCCTCCAGCACCAGCACGCCGCCGCCGCCGGAAATCACGAACCCGTCGCGCTTGGCGTCGAACGCGCGCGACGCCCTTTCCGGCGTGTCGTTGTAGCCGGACGACAGCGCCGGCATGGCGTCGAACAGCACCGAAAGGGTCCAGTGCAGTTCCTCGCCGCCGCCGGCGAACACGATGTCTTGCTTGCCGAGCTGGATCAGCTCGGCGCCGTTGCCGATGCAGTGCGCGCTGGTCGAGCAGGCCGAGCTGATGGAATAGTTGACGCCCTTGATTCCGAATGCGGTCGCGAGCGTCGCCGAATTGGTGCTCGACATGGCGCGCGGCACCATGAACGGGCCGATCTTGCGCGGGCCCTTGGCGCGGGCGATGTCGGCGGCCTCGACCTGGTTCGACGTCGACGGCCCGCCCGAACCCATGATCAGGCCGGAACGCTCGTTGGACACGTCCTTCGGCTCCAGGCCGGAATCGGCGATGGCGTCCTGCATGGCGACGAAGTTGTACGCCGCGCCGTCGCCCATGAAGCGGCGCCAGCGCCGGTCGACCTTCGCCGCGAGATCGATCTTGAGCGAGCCGTGGACGTGGCTTCGAAAGCCCATCTCCTTGTATTCGGGCGCGAAGACGATGCCGGAACGACCCGCGCGCAGGGAGGCGGCAACCTCGTCCTGGTTGTTGCCGATGCTCGAAACGACGCCCAAACCGGTAACGACGACCCGCCGCATGATCCCTCCGCCAGCGCGAACTTAGGCCGGATCAGCCTTCGCCCGTGAACAAGCCGACGCGCAATCCCTTGGCGTCGTAGATCGTTTCGCCGTCGGCGGCGACGGTGCCGTCGGCGATGCCGAGCACGAGCCGGCCGCGCCGGATTTGCCTCGGATAGACATGATACGACACCCGGCGGACCTTGGGCAGTACCTGGCCGGTAAACTTGACCTCGTCCACCCCGAGCGCCCGGCCGCGACCGGGCGAGCCGCTCCAGCCCAGGAAAAATCCGGTCAGCTGCCAGAGCGCATCCAGCCCGAGGCAGCCGGGCATGACCGGATCGCCTTCGAAATGACAGCCGAAGAACCAGAGATCGGGCCGGATGTCGAGTTCGGCCAGGACCTCGCCCTTGCCGTGCGGACCGCCTTCTTCGCTGATCCGCACGATCCGGTCGAACATCAGCATCGGCGGCAGCGGCAGTTGCGCGTTGCCCGGACCAAACAGCCGGCCGTGGCCGCACTCGATCAGGTCGTCGCGCGTATAGCTGTTTTTGCGGTTCACGCGCTCGATCCCTTTTCCCCCCGCTAGCGCGGCCCGATCTCAGTTGGACGGTGCGCCGCGTGCCGACTTGCTCGGCACCTTGTCGGAGATGTCCTCGCCGGTCTGCTGTTCGACGACGCGCATTGAGAGCTTGACCTTGCCGCGATCGTCGATGCCGATCAGCTTGACCTTGACCATGTCGCCGACGTTGACCACGTCGGTGGTCTTGCCGACCCGGCCGGCGGCCAGTTCGCTGATGTGGACCAAGCCGTCGCGCGCGCCGAGGAAGTTGACGAACGCTCCGAAGTCCATGGTCTTGACCACCTTTCCGGTGTAGATCGCGCCGACTTCGGGTTCGGCGACGATGTTGCGGATCCAGTCGACCGCCGCCTGGCTCGCCTTTTCGTCGACCGCCGCGACCTTGACCGTGCCGTCGTCCTCGACGTCGATCTTGGCGCCGGTGACTTCGCAGATCTCGCGGATCACCTTGCCGCCCGGGCCGATGATATCGCGGATCTTGTCCTTGTTGATGTGGATGACGGTGATGCGCGGCGCGTTCTTGGAAACGCCCTCGCGCGGAGCCGAAATGGCGTTGCCCATCTCCTTGAGGATGTGGAGACGCCCGTCGCGCGCCTGGGCCAGCGCGATCTTCATGATCTCCTCGGTGATCGAGGTGATCTTGATGTCCATCTGCAACGAGGTGATGCCCGTTTCGGTGCCGGCGACCTTGAAGTCCATGTCGCCCAAGTGGTCCTCGTCGCCGAGAATGTCGGACAGCACGGCGAAGTCGCCCCCTTCCTTGATCAGGCCCATGGCGATGCCGGCGACCGGCCGCGGCATCGGCACGCCCGCGTCCATCAGCGCGAGCGAGGAGCCGCACACGGTCGCCATCGAGGACGAGCCGTTCGATTCGGTCACCTCGGACACGACGCGGATGGTGTAGGGAAAGGCCTCGGGCTTCGGCAGCACCGGATGGATCGCGCGCCACGCGAGCTTGCCGTGCCCGACCTCGCGCCGGCCGGGCGAGCCGAGCCGGCCGGTTTCGCCGACCGAGAACGGCGGGAAGTTGTAGTGCAGCATGAAACGCTCGCGGTATTCGCCCTCGAGCGCGTCGATGATCTGTTCGTCCTGGCCGGTGCCCAGGGTGGCGACCGCCAACGCCTGGGTTTCGCCGCGGGTGAAAAGGGCGCTGCCGTGGGCGCGCGGCAACAGGCCGATTTCGGCCGCGATCGGCCGCACGGTCTTGGTGTCGCGGCCGTCGATGCGCTTGCCGGTCTTGAGAATGTCGGTGCGGACGATGTCGGATTCGAGATTCTTGAACGCCTCGGGCCCGACCGTCGGCACCAGCGTCGCATCCAAGGACGCTTCGGCGGCGAGCTTGGCCATCACGTCCGATCTCACCGCGTCGATCTTGCCGTAGCGGGTTTGCTTGACGACCTCGCGATAAGCCTCGCGCAAGGGGCTTTCGGCGAGCGCGCGGACGCGCGCGACGATCGCGTCCACGCCCTTGGGCGGCTCCGCGAGCGCGATCGGTTCCTTGGCGCAGGCTTCGGCCAACTCGACGATCGCCTGGATCACCGGCTGGAACGAGCGATGCCCGAACATGACCGCGCCGAGCATGATGTCTTCGGAAAGTTCGCTCGCCTCCGATTCGACCATCAGCACGCCCTCGGTGGTGCCGGCGACGACCAGATCGAGCTGGCTGGTCGACATTTCGTCGATCTGCGGGTTGAGCACGTATTGGCCGTTGATGTAGCCGACCCGGACCGCGCCGATCGGACCCAGGAACGGCAGACCGGAAATGGTCAGCGCCGCCGAGGCGCCGATCATAGCGACGATGTCGGGGTCGTTCTCCAGATCGTGCGACAGCACGGTGGCGATGACCTGGGTTTCGTTGCGGTAGCCGTCGACGAACAGCGGCCGGATCGGGCGGTCGATCAGGCGCGACACCAGAACTTCGTTTTCGCTCGGGCGGCCTTCGCGCTTGAAGAAGCCGCCCGGGATCTTGCCGGCGGCGAACGCCTTTTCCTGATAGTTGACCGTAAGCGGGAAGAAATCGATTCCGGGGCGCTGGGTCTTCTCGGCGACCGCGGTGCAGAGCACCTTGGTTTCGCCGTAGGTCACGAGCACCGCGCCGTCGGCTTGGCGCGCGATCTTGCCGGTTTCGAGGACGAGCTTACGGCCGCCCCACTCGATCTCCTTGCGGAATTCCTTGAACATCTTTGTCTCTCTTTCTTTCTCTCTTCGGCTGGGGAAAGGGTTGTCGGCCCAAACGACCACACCCCCACCGATAGGCAGGAGGCGGTATCAAGCTCGGGACCGGAATCGGATTCATCTCGGGCAATCGGGCACGCGCGCGTTCACTTGCGCAGGCCAAGTCCTTCAATCAGGCGGTCATAGCGCGCGGGTTCGACGCGCTTCAGGTAGTCCAACTGCCGGCGACGCTGGCTGACCATGAGCGTCAGGCCGCGCCGGGAGTGGGTGTCGTGCGGGTGGGTCTTGAGGTGCTCGGTGAGGTTGGTGATGCGCTCGCTCAAGAGCGCGACCTGAACCTCGGGCGAGCCGGTGTCGCCCCTCTTGGGCGCGAATTTCTTGACGAGCTCCTGCTTGCGCTCGGCGCTAATCGACATCGGGGTTCTCCTAAATGTTGTCCTTCACGGGTTCAGTCGTTGATCACGCGCAAGGGGCGAATCTCGCCGCCCCGCACCTCCGCCAGCGCCACCAGCCGCCCGCCCGCCATGGCGCGCACCGGCGCGCCGGGAACGAATTCCGCCTTCGGGGATCGGCTGGCCACGGGCAACGCCGCGATGGGCTGGCCCTGGCGAAGCCGCCGCGCCTCGATCTCCGTCAGGGCCAGAGCCGGGATGTCGTCCAGCACGGTCGCAGGCGGATGCAAGGCCTCGGCGAGGCGCGCACTATGCACAAGATCGGCCAGGCAATCCAGGGAAATCGCGTCCTTTTCCGTGAACGGCCCGACCGCCAAACGGCGCAGATTTTCGACGTATCCGAGCGTTCCCAAGGCGCGAGCCAGGTCGCGGGCCAAAGCCCGCATGTAGACCCCCTTACCGGAGCGGACCTCGAACGTCGCCCGGTCCAATCCGGATTGGGCGGGATCGGGCCGGGAGGGATCGGGTTCCTCCACAAGCCGGAAGGCCTCGACCGTCACCCGCCGGGGCGCGAGCGCGGGCGCGCCGCCGTCGCGCGCGATCGCGTAGGCCCGCCGCCCCTCGACCTTGAGGGCGGAATAGGACGGCGGCACTTGCTCGATCTCGCCGACGAATTTGGGTAGCGCCGCCTCGATCGCCGCCCGGTCCGGGCGATGCGGGCTGGTCGCCGTCGCCTCGCCTTCGGCGTCGTCGGTCGAACGCGCCTCGCCGAAGCGGACGGTAAAGCGGTAGAGCTTGGCGCCGTTCATGGCGTAGGCGACGGTCTTGGTCGCCTCGCCGAGCGCGATCGGCAGAACGCCGGTCGCGAGCGGATCGAGCGTGCCGCCGTGGCCGACGCGGGCGGCGCCGGTCAGGCGCCGCACCACCGCGACCGCATGCGCCGACGACATGCCGGCTGGCTTGTCGATCACGAGCCAGCCGGTGATCGGCTTGCCCTTGCGCCTACGCCCCATCGTTCTTTTTCTTCCGCCCGCGCGAAGCGCGCGGGCGAATCCCCGCGCGCGCCATAGGACGCGTTCCTGTCGGGGCGCTTGGGAGTTCGCGGCCGACATCGCGCGCGACCCGCGGATCGGCGAACAGCCGGCCGATGCGTTCGGCCTCGTCGAACGAATCGTCGGGCCGAAAGATGATTTCGGGCGCGAATTTGGTGCGGACCGCTTCCGCCACCCGGTGGCGCAGGAACGGCGCCGCCCGGTTGAGCGCGGCGACCACCGCGCGCATGTCCGGCGCGCCCTTCTCCCGCAGCCCGAACGGCACCACGTAGGCGGTCGCGTGGCGCAGATCGGGACTGACGCGTACCTCGGTCACCGTCGCCGAATAGCCGCCGAGGCCGGGATCGTGCACCTCGCCCCGTTCGAGCGCATGGGCGAGCGCGTGCCGGATCGCCTCGCCGACGCGAAGCTGGCGCGGCGACGGCGGACGTTGTTCCCGCTCACGCATGGATGAAGCCTCCGCACGTATTCCCGGAGCGCGCGCTTACAGCGAGCGCGCGATCTTTTCGACCTCGAAGCACTCGACCCGGTCGCCCTTGCGGATGTCTTGGGTGTTGGCGAAGGCCATGCCGCATTCGAAGCCTTCCTTGACCTCGCGCGCGTCTTCCTTGAAGCGCTTGAGCTGCGACAGCTCGCCTTCGTGGATCACCACGTTGTCGCGCAAGAGGCGTACCCGCGCGCCGCGCCGGACCAGGCCTTCGGTCACCATGCAGCCGGCGACCTTGCCGACCTTGGAAATGGTGAACACCTCGCGGATTTCGGCATAGCCGAGGATGTTTTCCTTGAGTTCGGGCGCCATCAGGCCCGACAGCGCCTTTTTCAGGTCGTCGGTCAGGTCGTAAATGATCGAGTAGTAGCGGATATCGATGCCGTCGCGCCGCGCCAGTTCGCGCGCCTGCGGATTGGCGCGGACGTTGAAACCGACGATCAGCGCCTTGGACGCCCGCGCCAGCGTCACGTCCGATTCGTTGATGGCGCCGACGCCCGAATGCAGCACCACGATCTTCACTTCGTCGGTCGCCAGCTTTTCGATCGAGCCGACGATGGCTTCGACCGAGCCGTGCGCGTCGGCCTTGATCACCACCGGCAGTTCCTTGGCCTCGCCGGCCTGGATGCGGTCGAACATCTGCTGCAACGTGCCGCGCGCGGTCGCCTGGGCGCGGGCGTCGCGGCCCTTGCCCTGGCGGAATTCCGACACCTGGCGGGCGCGGTTTTCGTCCTCGACCACGACGAATTCGTCGCCCGCCGCCGGCGTGCCGTTGAGGCCGACGATTTCGACCGGCATCGAGGGGCCGGCTGTTTCGAGTTCCCGGCCGTTGGCGTCGGTCAGCGCGCGCACCCGGCCCCACTCCGAGCCGGCGACGAATACGTCGCCGAGCTTGAGCGTGCCCTTCTGCACCAGCACGGTCGCGACCGAGCCGCGCCCGCGTTCCATTTTGGCCTCGATCACGGCTCCCTGCGCGGCGCGACCGGGGTTGGCCTTGAGGTCGAGGATTTCGGACTGCAGCAGGATCGCTTCCTCGAGCTTGTCGAGATTTTGGCCGGTCTTGGCCGACACTTCGACCGCGAGCACGTCGCCGCCGAGTTCTTCCGTCACCAGTTCGTGCTGGAGCAACTCGTTGCGGACGCGCTGCGGATTGGCGTCGTGCTTGTCGATCTTGTTGATGGCGATCACGATCGGCACCTGGGCGGCGCGGGCGTGGCGAATCGCCTCGACCGTTTGCGGCATGACGCCGTCGTCGGCGGCGACCGTCAGCACCACCAAGTCGGTGACCTTGGCGCCGCGCGCGCGCATTTCGGTGAAGGCGGCGTGGCCGGGGGTGTCGATGAAGGTGATCTTGCGCCCGTCCTTGGCGGTAACCTGATAGGCGCCGATATGCTGGGTGATGCCGCCGGCTTCGTGGGCGGCGACGTCGGTCTTGCGGATGGCGTCGAGAAGCGAGGTCTTGCCGTGATCGACGTGGCCCATGACCGTGACCACCGGCGGGCGCGGCTTCAGATTGACGTCCTCGTCCGCCTGGCCGCCGAGGCCGATTTCGACGTCGGCGGCGCTGACACGCACGGGGCGGTGGCCGAATTCGGTCACGATCAATTCGGCGGTGTCGCCGTCGATCGACTGGGTGATGGTCGCCATCACGCCCATGTTCATCAATTTCATGATCACGGCGGCGCCGCGCTCGGCCATGCGGTTGGCGAGTTCCTGCACGGTGATGGTTTCGGGAATGACGACGTCGCGGACGATCCTTTGCGCCTCGGCCGGCGAAGCCTCGCGCAGTTTTTGCTTTTCGCGCGCGCGGCGGTAGGCGGCGAGGCTGCGCACGCGCTCTTCCCCGTCGCCGAGCGCCTGGGCGATGGTGATCTTGCCGGAGCGGCGCCGCGGCTCGCCGCGGCCGCGGGTCGGCGCGGGCC
>VGZQ01000048.1 GCA_016872535.1 Rhodospirillales bacterium
CATGTTCTGTCGTCTCAAGGACTTCCGGCGGATCGCCACCCGTTACGACAAACGCGCCGACGTCTTCCTCTCCGGCGTGTTCTTGGCCGCCGCCGTAGTATGGTGGGCCAATTGAGTCCGGACCCTAGACCATCTCGCCCGCGGCCGGAAACGCCGCTATGATCTTGTTCCATTCATGTCCCAGCACACCGCCGTCCTGTTCGCCAACGACGCCTTCTACGCCGCCTTCGCCGCCGGCGATTTCGACGCCATGGACGCGTTGTGGGCCAGGCGCGCGCCGGTCAGCTGCATCCATCCCGGCTGGGCCGCGCTCACCAGCCGCGACGCGGTCATGACTAGCTGGCGCGGCATCCTGGTCGGCGGCGGCAAGCGGCCCGAAACGTCCGCCATCCGCTGCCTCCGGCCCGAGGCGTTCGTACTGGGCGAGACCGCCTGGATCACGTGCTACGAAATTCTCCCCAACGGCGTTCTCATCGCCACCAACATCTTCGCCCGCGAGGACGGGGCCTGGCGCATGGTCCATCATCACGCGGCGCCGACGCCGACCCCGCCCCCGGACGCGGCCGACGACGATACCGGGCCCGGACGACTGCAATGAGCAAGCGCCAACTCAAGATCGACGTCGGCGGCATCGTCGTCCGGGTCGAGCTGCTCGCGACGCCGACGGCGGATGCGCTCTGGCGCGCGGCGCCGTTCGCGTCCAGCGCGCGCACCTGGGGCGAGGAAGTCTACTTCCACACGCCGGTCAGCGTGCCGCGCGAGAAGGACGCCCGCGACGTGGTCGAGGCGGGCGAGATCGCCTTCTGGGTCGAAGGCGACTCGATCGCCATCGGTTTTGGCCGCACGCCGGTTTCGCGCGGCAACGAAATCCGCCTCGCCGCCCCGGTCAACATCTGGGGGCGAACACTGGACGACGTGCGCGCGTTGAAGCCGGTTCGCGACGGCGCCAAGATCGCGGTCAGCCGAGTCGCATAGGCGTCACGGGAACGCGTAACCCTTCGTTTTCCACCACTCGATCATCGCGCGGTTGATCGCGCTCCAGTCGACCCGGCCGAGCGCGTCGGGTTTCGCGCTTTTGCGCGCGGCATCGAGGGCGGCGGTGTAGTCGCGCCGCATCGCCTCGGGCGCCTGGGTGAAGTGGGGCAGCGGTTCAACCTTGGGGGCATTTTCGGGCATTGTACTCCTCCGTTCGCCGGCCATATTAACCAAGATATGGTCCGGCCGATTCGCTATAATCAATAGCCATCATCCGGTAGCCCTGGGAGGCACCGATGCCCGACGACTCCGCCGCCGCTCCGGGACCGAGCAAGTCCCCGAAGCCGTCATCCAACCCGCAGCCCGCAGCCCCGCCCGCCACGAAGGCGCGCCCGCCTGCCGAGCCGCCGGGCGCGCAAATGCCCTTCCCGGCCGCGACCGAAAGCATTGACCGGGTCGTGCACGCGGTCCAGGGCCGACTCACCTCGGGCATGGCGCCGGCGGCGACCGCGCTCGCTTTTTTCGACTGGCTGGTGCATCTCGCCAATTCGCCCGGCAAGATGAACGAACTGGCCCAGAACGCCTACGCCAAGAGCCTCGGCTTCGCCCTCTACGCCGCGCGCAACGGATTCCGGCCCGGCCAGAGCGACGCGCCCTTCATCACGCCCTTACCCGGCGACACGCGCTTCGCCTCCGACGAGTGGCGCAAGTACCCGTTCAACATGATCCACCAGGCGTTCCTGCTGGGCGAGCAATGGTGGAACTACGCGACCAAGGAAGTGCGCGGGGTGTCGCGCCATCACCAGGACATGGTCGGCTTCTCCGCGCGCCAGTTCTGGGACATGATCGCGCCCTCCAACTACCTCCTCACCAACCCCGACCTGGTCAAGACGACGCTCGAACAGGGCGGCGCCAACCTCGCCCGCGGCTACGAGCGCCTGCTCGCCGACGCACAGGCCGCGCTCTCCGGCCAGCCGCCCAAGCCGCGCACCGACTTCGCGGTCGGCAAGAACCTCGCCGTCACGCCGGGCAAGGTGGTGCTCAAGAACCGCCTGATCGAGCTGATCCAGTACACGCCCTCGACGCCGACGGTGCATCCCGAGCCGGTGCTGATCGTCCCGGCCTGGATCATGAAGTACTACATCCTCGACTTGCAGCCGCAGAACTCGCTGATCAAGTACCTGGTCGACCAGGGCCACACGGTGTTCGCGATCTCGTGGAAAAACCCGGACGCGGGCGACCGCGACCTCGGACTCGAGGACTACCGCGAACTCGGCGTCGAAGCGGCGCTCCAGGCCATCGACGCGATCGCGCCCGGGCGCAAGGTGCACGGCGTCGGCTACTGCCTCGGCGGCACGCTGCTGTCGATCGCGACCGCGGCCATGGCCCGCGACGGCCGCGACCGGCTCGCCTCGCTCACGCTGCTCGCGGCCCAGGTCGATTTCGAGGAAGCGGGCGAGATCATGCTGTTTATCGACGAAAGCCAGCTTCTCTACCTCGAGGACATGATGTGGGAAAAAGGCTTCCTCGACACCAAGCAGATGGCGGGCGCGTTCCAGATGCTGCGCTCCAAGGACCTGGTGTGGTCCAGGCTCGTGCGCAACTACCTGCTCGGCGAGGACGAAACGCTCAACGACATGATGACCTGGAACGCGGACGCGACCCGGATGCCCTACCGGATGCATTCCGATTATCTGCGCCATTTGTTCCTCGATAACGCGCTGGCCCGCGGCAAATTCCAGGTCGGCGGCAAGACGGTCGCGCTCACCGACATCCGGGTGCCGATCCTCGCCGTCGGCACCACCACCGATCACGTCGCGCCGTGGAAATCGGTCTACAAGATCCGGCTCCTGACCGACACCGAGGTGACGTTCGTGCTCACTTCCGGCGGCCACAACGCCGGCATCGTCAGCGAACCGGGCCGGCCGCGCCGCTCCCACCAGATCGCCACCGCCGCCGCGGGCGACAAATACATCGATCCCGACGCCTGGGCCCAGGCCACGCCCAAGCACGAGGGTTCATGGTGGCCGGCATGGCAGGCATGGCTCGCCGAGCGCTCCGGCGCGAAAGTCCCGCCGCCCGCGACCGGTAACGCCAAGGCCGGTTACGCGCCTCTGTACGACGCGCCGGGAACCTACGTTCTGCAACCGTGATGGCATCGAATGTCGAAATCCGCGTCGAGGGTCTGCACAAGGCCTTCGACGGACACCGGGTGCTGCGCGGCATCGACCTCGAAATCCGCGCGGGCGAGATCGTCGCCATCGTCGGCGGCTCGGGCTGCGGCAAGACGGTGCTGCTCAACCACATCCTGGCGCAGCTGACGCCGGACCGGGGTCGCGTGCTGGTCACCGATCATTCCCGAACGCCGCCGGAACTTCGCGACATCGCCGATCTCGACGACCTCGCGCTGCTCGACGTGCATGCCCATTGGGGCGTGGTGTTTCAACGGAACGCCCTTTTTTCCGGCAGCGTGCTCGACAACATCGGACTCTGGCTCAGCGACATCAAGAACCTGGACGACGCGGAAATTGTGACGATCGCGCGCCGGGTGCTGAAGGCGGTGGCGCTGCCGACCGACGACGAATTTCTCGACACCCCGACCGAGAGCCTTTCCGGCGGCATGGCGAAACGGCTCGCGGTCGCGCGCGCGTTGGCCATGGACCCGGCGGTGATGTTCTACGACGAGCCGACCACCGGGCTCGATCCCACCAGCGCGAGCCAGATCCAGGATCTGATCATGACAACGCACGGGGCGGACGGAGACTTGGGCGGCGGCGCGCGCACCACCCTCATCATCACCCACGACAAGGATTTGCTCGGCCGGCTGGAGCCGCGCGTCGTCATGCTGCACGAAGGCCGCGTCGCCTTCGACGGCCCGTTTGCCCGGTTCAAGACCGCCGCCGATCCCATCATCCGGCCCTACTTCGAGCTGATGCCGGTGCTGCACCGGCGCGATCTGGCCGCGGCGGCGAGCCCATAGCAGGACAACACCGACCCGACACCAAGCTTGCACCGAGAGAGCACCAAGCTAACACCAAGCAAAACGGCGTTAAGCTGTTGATCCGGCTCGAAACAGCCCTAAACGTGTAGGCATTTGTAGACGTTTCGCGCTTCGCCCCGGCAGGGGCCGCTTTTTTCTGTATTCACTTGTCCAAGAACACAAAACCGTTTGGGGAAAAAATATATCCTATGTTAGGAATTATGTCAATATAATGTCGAAGAGTAATAAAAAACCTTACGCCATCAGCGTGTGAACTGTGCCTGGTAACAGGGAAGAAATTGAACGCAGAAAATTAATTAAGATAAGTCGCTTTCGGTTTTGTATTCCCATGCGAGTCGCGCGGAAAGCCCGTCAAGATCGGGAAATAACAGTTCCTGATGAATGCCTAAGTTGTACAGATCAGTTTTCAATTGTTTGCGGTAGCTTCGATAGCCATAGCGATCAGTCCTTACTCCCCTCACGCCAGCAACGCGATCCGGCCCTCCCCTCACCCGTGCATGGCGATGGCGGCGAGCATTTCCGCCATCGCCTCGGGGGCGTCGCGGAACTTGAGGCCGAAGCGCGGCGGCTTGGACCACGCCACCTCGACCGCGTAAGAACCGAAGGTCGAAATTTCGAGTAGCGGGCGTTCCGGCATGCGCGTATCCGCGCCGATCAGCGCGATGCGCGCGCCGCCGACCGACATGTCCTCGATCCGGCAGGCGCGGGCGTAATCCGCGTCGTCCTCGGACTTGAGCGTGCCCGCGAGCGAAACGCTTTGCCGGTCGTGGCGGCGGTTCTCCTGAATCATGGACGACTCCCCCCTTCGGCTCCGGCCCAGACTAGGTGATTTTAGGGGCTAAGACCACGCGGGTCGGGCCGATTTTAGGCCGCCTTCGCGTCCTTCGCCCGCCAAGGTTTGATCCGGGCGAGACGAGCAGCCAAGCGGCGCTTGGCCGCGAGGGTATCGAAGGCGTTCTGCAGGCGCAGAAAGTATCCCTCCGACAGGCCAAAAAACCGAGTCAGGCGCAAATCCGTATCGGCGGTGATGTCGCGCGTTCCCTTGACGATGGCGTGAACGCGGTTGGGCGGAACCCCGATGGCGCGGGCGAGCCGGTTCTGGCTGAGGCCCAGCGGTTCGAGAAATTCCAGCTTCAGGATTTCGCCGGGATGGGGGTTGCGGAGCAAAGCCATGGTCGTTGTTTCCGATCGCGGGCGCTAATGATAATCCGCGATCTTCCCCGCGTCTCGTGCCTTTAGCCACGCCCCTCACCCTCCCAGCCCTGACGGGATGGGTCCCTCCCTCTCCCGCGAGGGGAGAGGGGCTCAATTGCGACAGTCAGGAGAGGCCCCCTCACGTCACCTCCGGCACCATATTGATGGCGCCGCACGGGCATTCGGCGGCGCACAGGCCGCAGCCCTTGCAGAAGTCGTAATTGAAGCGGAACCGCTTGCCGGGGCCGAGCTTGATCACCGCGTTGTCGGGACAGACGCCGTAGCAGTTGTCGCATTCGAAGCAGTTGCCGCAGGAAAGGCAGCGGCGCGCCTCGAACAGCGCATTGCCTTCGTCGAGGCCGCCCACGATTTCGTCGAAGCTGGTTTGGCGGCGGACCAGGTCGAGCGCGGGTTGCACCGTCTTCGGCGCGTCGTCGTAATACCAGGTGTTCAATTTCTCGAACGCGGCCGGCTCGTGCTTCGGCGCCGGCGCGTACGCGCCGCCCCTGAGCCAGGCGTCGATATGGCGCGCGGCCTTCTTGCCGTGGCCGATCGCGACCGTGACCGTGCGTTCCGCCGGCACCATGTCGCCGCCGCAGAACAATCCTTCGCGCCCGGTCATCATGCGCGCATCCACCTTCACGATGCCGTCCTTGGCGATCTCGACCCCCGGCACCTTTTCCAGAAACGTGGTGTCGGCGTCCTGGCCGAGCGCCAAAACCAGCGTGTCGGCCTTCAGGGTTTCGTATTCCCCGGTCGGCACCGGCTTGCCGCCCTCGCCGATGGCCATCTTCTCGACCGTGAAGGTATCGGCGTCGATCGTCTTGATGGTGCGGAGCCAATGGATCAGCACTCCTTCCTGCTCGGCCTCGGTCGCCTCGAAGTCGTGGGCCGGCATCTCCTTCCGCGAGCGGCGGTAGACGATCATCGCCTCGTCGGCACCGAGGCGCTTCGCGGTGCGCGCCACGTCCATGGCCGTGTTGCCGCCGCCGTAGACGATGACCCGGCGCCCGAGTTGCGGCGCCTCGCCGGTTTCAATCCCGCGCAGGACCGACACCGCGTCGAGAATCTTTCCCGCCGCGTGCGCCGGAATATCGATACGTTTGGCGAGGTGCGCGCCGACCGCGGCGAATACCGCGTGGAAGCCCTCCCGGAACGCGGCTTCCACGTCCTCGACTTTCCGATTCAATTCGAGGACCACGCCCAAGCCGAGAATCCGCTCGATTTCGCCGTCCAGCACGTCGCGCGGCAGGCGGTATTTCGGGATTCCGAAGCGCATCATGCCGCCGGCCATCGGCCCCGCCTCGCGGATGACGACCGAATGGCCGAGGCGCGCCAGGTGATAGGCGGCCGACAACCCGCTCGGCCCCGCGCCGACCACCAGAACCCGCTTGCCGGTCGGCGGGACGGCGGGCTCGGGCTTCCAGTTCTCCTTCAACGCCAGATCGCCGAGGAAACGCTCGACCGCGTGAATCCCGACCGGTTCGTCGAGCTTCGCCCGGTTGCACGCGGTTTCGCAACTGTGATAGCAGACCCGGCCCATCACCGCCGGCATCGGGTTGTCGCGCATGAGCGCACGCCAGGCGCCGCGGTAATCGCCCTCCTCGGCGTGGTAAAGCCAGTTCTGGATGTTCTCGCCCGCCGGGCAGGCTTCGTTGCAGGGCGGCAGGCGGTCGACGTAGACCGGCCGCAGCGTCCGCCACGAACCGGTGCGGTTGGCGAGACTGGAGCCCGAATCCAAGGTGATGGCGTAGGGAAGGTCTTTCATCGCCCCACGCCCTTTTCATCGAGCAGCCCGAAGCGGGCGATGTTGTGGTCGGCCATCCGCTGCAACGCCGCGATGCGTTCCGTATCGACCGCGCCTTTCTTGAAGAGGTGTGCGAACCGCTTCTGGGTTTCGAGGTAGCGCTCGATCGGTACCCGGCGGCGGATCTTGTGGACCTTGGTGATCTCCCCGTGTTCGGCCTCGAACAGCGGGAAAAACCCGCTTTCGATCGCGAGGCGCGCGACCTTGACAGTGGCGTCGGCGGCGGAGCCCCAGCCGAGCGGGCACGGCACCATGATGTGGATGTAGCGCGCGCCCCGGATCGCCATCGCCTTGGTCACCTTGGCTTCCAGGTCGTGCAGTTCGGCGACGCTCGCGGTCGCCACATAGGGAATGTTGTGGGCGATCGCGATCAAGGGCAGGTTCTTGCCGGTGCCGAACACGTTGCCGGGGGCGTCGCCGACCGCCTGGGTGGTGGCGGTACGCGCGGTCGGCGGCGTCGCGCTCGAGCGCTGCACGCCGGTGTTCATGTAGGCTTCGTTGTCGTAGCAGATATAGAGAACGTCGTCGTTGCGCTCGAACATGCCGGACAGGAAGCCGAAGCCGATGTCGGTGGTGCCGCCGTCGCCCCCTTGCGCGATCACGCGCACGTCGGTGCGGCCCTTGACCCGGTAGGCGGCGGCGACCCCGGTCGCGACCGCGGGCGCGTTGCCGAACAGCGAATGCAGCCACGGAATCTGCCACGAGGTTTCCGGATACGGCGTGGTGAACACCTCGAGGCAGCCGGTGGCGTTGACCGCGACCAGTTGGCCCCCGCTCGCGCGCATGGCGGCATCCAGCGCATAGCGCGCGCCGAGCGCCTCGCCGCAGCCCTGGCAGGCGCGGTGGCCCGAGGTGATGGCGTTGGAGCGATCGAGGCTCGCCTGTACCGTGCGCTGGGCGGCGTCCAGCAGCCGGTTGCCGACCGTGTGGGTGCCGGTTTGGTAGAATTTGACGGTCTGGGTTTCGGGATTGGTCATGGCGGTCGTTCCTACTCCCCGGCCCCCAGCTTGTGCTTGAGGACGTGTTCGGCGGTCGGGCCGGAGCGGCGGCGGGCGCGGGCGCGGACGATTTCGTGCTCGACCGCGGCGTGGTCGAGATCGAGGAACTGGACGTCGGGCAGGCGGTCCTCGGCCGCCGCCTCGAACACTTCGCGCAGCGAGTTCATCAGGATCGGCCGGCCGCCGAGGCCCGCGATCACCGTATCGACCGGAAGCGATAGCCCGCGCAGCGCCATGCGCACGTTGGACGCGAGCACGCCGCCGAGACCCGGCGCGAGGCTTTTTTCCACCACCACCACCCGTTTCGCGCCCGCGATCGCCTCGCGCAGTTCGTCGAGCGGAAACGGCCGGAACGCGGTCAGCACGATCGCGCCGATGGCGGCGCCGTCGGCGCGCAGGGCATCGATGGTTTCCTTGATGGTGCCGTTGACCGAGCCGAGCGCGACCACGAGCGTCTCGGCGCCTTCCGTCCGGTAGCCGCGCAACAGTCCGCCCGCCTCGCGCCCGAAAATCTTTTTGAAATCGGCGGCGATGTCCGGGATCAGCTTGAGCGCCTGGAGCTGCTTGTCGTTGGCCAGGTAGCGTACCTCGGCGAAGGCGTCGGGGCCGACCATGGCGCCGATGGAATAGGGATCGGCGGGATCGAGCACCTGGACCGGATCGTAGGGCGGAAGGAACTTGTCGACCGCGTCCTGTTCGGGGACGTCGATCCGCTCGTAGGCGTGAGTCAGGATGAAGCCGTCCATGCACACCATCACCGGCACGCTCAAGGCCTCGGCCAGGCGGAACGCCTGGATGTGGAGATCGGCCGCTTCCTGGTTGGTTTCGGCGTAAAGTTGAATCCAGCCCGAATCGCGGAGCGCCATGCTGTCGGTGTGATCGTTCCAGATGTTGATCGGTGCGCCGATCGCCCGGTTGCCGACGGTCATGACGATGGGCAGCCCGAGGCCGGCGGCGTTGTAGACGGCTTCGGCCATGAACAAGAGTCCCTGGCTCGCGGTCGCGGTGTAGCTGCGGGCACCCGCCGCCGAGGCGCCGATGGCGACCGAGAGCGCGGCGAATTCGGATTCGACGTTGATGAATTCGCAGTTCTTGAGCGCGCCCGATTTCACCAGCGCGCCGATGCCCTCGACGATATGGGTCTGCGGCGTGATCGGATAGGCGCAGACCACTTCCGGCCGGCAGCGCGCGACCGCTTCCGCCACCGCTTCCGAACCTTCCATCTGGCGGAGCATGACAGTGCCCTCCTCACGCGGCCTTGGCTTGCGACCGGGCTTGGGCGAACGCCTCGCGCGCGGCCGCCGCGTTGGCCTCGCCGATCACGCCCGCGAATTTTTCCCGGATCGCGCGTTCGACCGATTCCAATTTCAGCTTGCCGGTGACCGCGGCGAAGCCGCCGAGCAGCGCGGCGTTGGGCAGCGGGCGGCCGACGTGCTTCAACGCGATTTCGCTCGCGCCGATGCCGCATACGTGCCTGGACGGAAACTTGGCGGCGAACCCGGCGATGCCCAATGCCGCGAAGTCGCGGGTCGAGTTGATCAGGATGTAGCCGTCGGGTTTCAGGCCCTGGAACACGTTGACCGAATGCAGCAGCGTCGCGTCCTGGACGATGAGCGCGTCCGGTTCCTGGATCGGTTCGCGCAGGCGAATTTCCTTGTCGTCCAGGCGGCAGAACGACACCACCGGCGCGCCCATGCGCTCGGAGCCGAAACTGGGGAACGCCTGGGCGTGCTTGCCTTCGAGAAACGCGGCGACCGAGAGCAACTCGGCCGCCGTCACCACGCCCTGCCCGCCCCGGCCGTGAATGCGCACCTGGAACATGGCCCCTCCCGAGAGAGGCATGATCGGCGCAGCGGCGGAATCGTGGAATGACTACGGTCAAGCGACCAGGTGCATGGCCGTGATCGCGGGTAAAACCACAATTTCCCTACGCGTCCGTCCGGCCACGCCGCCCCCGACCGGTTGCTGGGCCAGCGGCGCTCTTCGGTGCCGCCCTCCGAAGGGGAGTGGTCTAGCATGCGGCCTGAAAACAGCGTTTTTATGGCCAATTCCGGCGGTAACGTGGTCTACGATTACGTCTGGGGTCCCATTGGCAGTCGAAGAGGATTCGCATACCCTCGGGTTCCACAATAGTCCGGCGCGCAGCCGGCACAACGGCACCTAATACACATGTCAACAGGGAGACACACATGGCTTCGACCATACGACGCGGGCTCTCCAAAGCCGCGCTGGCGGCGGCGATAGGTACCGCTTGGGCGTTAATCCTCGGTTTCGGCGCGCCGGCCTCGGCGCAGGCGGAGCGTAAAGTCTCGATCCTCATCTCGCCCGCGGGTTCGGGCCCCTATGAGGCCTTCGCCGTCATGCAGACCCGCGCCAAGGAAAATCACCCCTGGCTCAGGCCGGTTGCGGTCGAAACTCCCGGCTTCAATTACAACGTCAAGTATCTGGCCGAAAATCCAAACCTGTGGAAGGACACGGTGATCGGCTCTGGCTCGGTGCTCGAATGGGCCGCCAATCACGGCCTCAAGCCCTATTATCCCGAACCGCTGAAGCCGGCGGCGGATTATCGCATCATCGGCGTGATGGGCGTAACCGGTCAGTTGTTCGTGTCCACCGATCCCAAAATCCGCAAGATCGAGGATTTCGCCGGCAAGCGCGTATCCACCGGCCTTATCACACAGAACGAGTGGGGCATGTACCCGCGCATGATGCTCGACGGCCTTGGCCTCACGTCGAAGCTCAAGGCGCTCAACCACCTCGGCACCGATCCCAACGTCGAGGCCCTGCTCGACGGACGCGCAGACGTGGCTACTCTGGTTGCATTCTCTAGCGACGGCTTCAAGCACACCATCACCCCGAGCCCGTTCAAGCTGCTGGAAGCCTCCAAGCGCGACTGGCATTACATCAGCATTCCGCCCGCGCAGATCGAGGCATACAACAAGAAAACCGGCGCCGGATTTCATGTCCGCAATTATCCGGCGGGCACGTTGCCGAACCAGAAGACGGAAGTGAATACCTTCGGCAACTACCTGCTGCTCACCGCCCACAAGGACTTTCCCGAGGACTTGGCCTACGAGTTGACCAAGCTGTGGATCAAGATGGGACCGGTGGTGGCGCAGTACAACGCCATGGGCAAGATCTGGACGCCGGAAAGCCTGTCGGCGGCAGCCCGGCTGACACCCAACGCCGTCCATCCGGGCGCCATGCGCGCCTTCAAGGAAGCCGGGCTCGTCAAGTAGGGGCGGGATGCGCAGACCGGATCTCACCCCATGCCCATCGCGGGCGGCCGGGCGAGGTCCGGATGCCGCCCCGACTACTTCGCCATGATCGCAACTTCGGAGAATTCCGTGACCGTCGCCGGCCCCAACCGGCTGCTGCGTCCGTTGGAACGCCTGTTCATGACGGTTGGCTTAGGGGCCGTCCTTTATCACGTCGCCGCCGCGTTCTGGACCTTCCACGGCGCGATGCGACATTACACCGTCCACCTCGGCCTGATCCTGCTGCTGACGGTGTTGCACACCATGATCGAATTCAGCCGCTCGAAATCCGGCGCGCGACGGCGCGCGTGGATGGTCTTTCTCGCGGTCATGGCCGCGTGCGCGCTGATCGCAATTCCATATCTCTATCTCGAGGCGGAGACGCTCGAAATATCCCAGCCGTTCCTGACCAACTTCCAGTACGCCATCGGCCTCATCCTGCTGCTCGCGGTGTTCGGGCTCAACTGGATCGTGTGGGGCACCGCGCTCAAGATCGTGTGCCTAGCGGCGGCGTTCTATTTCGCCCTCGGCCATCTGTTTCCGAGCCCGGTAGTCGATCTCAAACTCAGTCCGCAAACGGTCATGAGCTATCTTGCCGGTATGGGCGGGCCGAGGGGCGTCTACACCTTCATTCCGCTTTCGGTCGACACCATTTTCCTGCTGCTCGTGTACGGCGGCCTGATGACCAGCACGCTGGTGCTCGACATGTTCAACGAGCTCGGCAAGGCCATCGGCAACTTCCTGCGCGGTGGCGTAGCCTATTCGTGCGTCGCGGCAAGCTCGCTGGTCGGCATGGTCACGGGGCAAACCGTGAGCTGCATCGCGCTGACCGGTTCGATGACGATTCCGACCATGACCCGGAGCGGCTACACCAAGAATCAGGCCGGGGCCATTGAAACCATGGCAGCCAACGGTGCCCAATTGATTCCGCCAGTGATGGGGCTCGGTGCATTCCTGATGGCGGTGATCCTGGGCGTTTCTTATGTCGAGATCGCACTCGCCGCCATTCTGCCGTCGGCGCTCTACATGTTCACCCTGGCGATCGGAATCTACGCGCTGGTTCAGGCCTCACCCCATATTCCGTTCCACCGCCAAGAGGTAGACTGGCGCAAGTTCTTCTGGGTGCTCCCGGCGTTCGCTCCTTCCATTACCGCCGTAGTCGCGCTGCTGCTCCTGCGCTATTCCGCCAACATGGCCGCGCTGTGGGGCATCGGCCTTCTGGTCGGCCTCAGCTACCTCCGGCCCAAACAATACCGGCCACCCCTGCGAAGCCTATTGGATGGCTTCCGCGACGGTGCGCTCGCCGGAGCGCACCTGGCCCTGATCCTAGCCGCGATCGGCGTCATCGTGCAGATGCTGGTTACCACCGGACTCGGCCTCCTGTTCGGGCGGCTGATGGTCGACCTCTCGGCCGGCAACCAAATCGTCGCCCTTGTGCTTGGCATGGTGATTGCCGTTTTCATCGGCATGGGTCTGCCGACGCCGGCAGCCTATTCTCTCGCCGCGATCGTGGTGATTCCGTCGCTGATCGATGTTGGCATCGACCCTCTTGCCGCACACTTCTACGGTTTTTATTTCGCCGTATTCTCTTCGTTCACCCCGCCGGTCGCGGTCGGTTGTCTGATGGCGGCGCGGATTTCGGGCGGCTCGTTCATCGGTACCTGCGTCGAATGCTTCAAGCTGGGCGGCATTTGCATGTTGTTGCCGTTCTTCATGGTGACGTTTCCGAACTCGCTGCAGTTTCCGAACTTCACCGCCGAAACGATGCTTAATACTGCCCTTCTCTGCGTCAGCACGGTCATGTTTGCCAGCGCCATCTATGGCGGATTCCTCGGCCGGCTGAACACCACGGAACGGGTGTATCTGCTCCTCGGTCCGATATTCACGCTTCTTTATTATAAATATCTGGTCGCGTGGCTGGCGTGGCTGCCGGTGATGGGGCTGACCGTGTTTGTCGCCTATCGCGTCATCTTAAGGCGGCGGGCGCCGGGGACGGCATCGGCATGAGCGCGAAACGCGACAATGGCGTTCTCCGTCACATCGACGTTTCCCTCGACCGGAAGTCGAATATCCCGCTACACCGACAGTTGCGGCGGCATTTCACGCGCCTGATCGCCAACCACGAAATCGACAACGGCGAGTTTCTGCCTTCAACCCGCGCCATTGCCGAAAGTCTCGGCATCAATCGTCTGACGGCGCTGCGCGCCTTTCAAGCCATGCAGCGCGCCGGGACGGTGCGCGCGCACCGCGGCCGAGGCTACTACGTCGCCCGACGCGGCGACTCCGATTTTGCCCTCGGCCGCGCCCGCGATCTCTTTGGCGCGCGCGCCACGTATCAGGCGCGGCCTGAGCACGCTTTCTCCGACACCGTGCGCTCGGCGACCGATATGCCGCTGTCATTCGCCGTCGGCTATCCCGACATCGCCATGCTACCCTCGAAGAAAATCCGGCGGATGTTCGCGCGTTGGTCGGACCAATTCGGCGGCCGCGATCTCGCCTACCAATCGCCCGCCGGCCATTCTCAATTGCGTCTTCAGCTCTGGCATTACCTGGAGGCACGGGGCATCGCACAAACACCCGACCGAGAACTGCTCGTCACCAATGGCGCCCAGCACGCGCTCGATATCTTTGCGCGCGCCTTTCCCCGTAAGACCGGCTTCGTCGCCATGGAATCTCCGGCTTACTACGGTGCGCTAGCGGTGGTTCGGATCAACGGTTACACCGGCTTGCCGATCGTGCAGGATGAATCCGGATTGTCGACGGCCGCGCTCGCGGGCCTTTGTCAAAGTCGTTCCTTCGACTTCCTCTATGTCAATCCGACGTACAACAATCCAACTGGCACAACCATGCCGCGCGACCGGCGCGAATCCGTTGTCGCGCTCGCGCACGCGCATGATTTCGTCATTCTCGAGGACGACACCTACGCCGATCTCGGGTTCGCCGGCACGCGACCGACGACCCTGATGGCTCTCGACGCGCACAACCGGACCTGCCATATCGGCTCGTTTTCCAAGTCGTTCATACCGGGACTGCGCATGGGGTATATCGTCGGCCCCAAGAACCTGATCGCGCGTATGATCGACATTCACGGCGTCAACGAGATGTGTTCGGCAACCTTGTCGCAGCTCGTTCTGTACGATGCACTTGCCTCCGGGTTCTACGACCGCCATGTCCGGCGCATGCGCAAGATCTACGCCCAGCGTTGCGCGGTGATGAAGGACGCTCTTACCCGCGAACTGACCAACGGCTGCCGTTTCGCCGCGCCTAAGGGCGGCTTTTTCTACTGGGTTCGTCTACCCGAGCGTATCGACTGCCGCGAGCTACAGCGCCGGTGCAATATTGCCGGCGTTGACATCGCGCTTGGCCCGGAATTCTTCACCGAAGGCTATGGCGGCAACTATATCCGACTCAACTTCACGCTGCTCGACGAGGACAAGATCCGTCTCGGCGTCAAATTGATGGCAGAGCAAATCCGGGACTTGCTCGGAAGCGGGCGGATACCATGATCCCGTCCGCGCCGACCCGCCGACCAGGGCGCCGTAAGCGCGCAAAAACGCCGCTCCATCGCACCATCGGCAAGGACAGTGGCCTAAGGTTTGTGATCATCGACCCGCGCCGGCGCGGGACATCGCCCCGACTTGGCGACATAATGCGGGCAACGGTTACGTTTCGCTCCCAACCAACAGGAGGATGACATCATGTACAAGGTCCTGCTTTTCGATACTTGGGGAACATTGGTCGACAACTATTCGATCGCCGACGTGATCGAACAGTACGTCTATGAGAGCAACCTCGCCCACCGCATCGCCGCCGATTGGCGCCAGCACCAGAAGTGGGCGATGTTCTACACCACCTGCGCCGACGCGTTCGTGATCCATCCCGGCCTCAACAACGCCTGTCTGAAGTGGGCGCTCGACAAGAACAACGTCAAGCTGCCGGAAAAGGCGTTCAACGATATTTGTAACCAGTACCACAAGCTGCGCGCCTATCCCGAAGTGGTGAATGCCCTCAAGGGCATGAAGGAACTCGGCCTAACCCTCAAGATCGTCGCCAATCCGACCAAGAAGATGATCGAGGACCATTCCCGCTTCGCCGGGACGCTGCCCTACATCGACGAGATCATTTCGAGCGGCGAGGAAGCGCGCGCCTACAAGCCTTCGCCCAAGGTCTACCAACTCGGCATCGCGCGCGCCGGATGCAAGAAGGAGGAAATCCTCTGGGTCACCGGCCACTTCTGGGAAATCGTCGGCGCCCGCCGCCAGGAATTGAATTGCGCCTGGGTCAACCGCGCCCAACAGCCGAAACTCGAGATCGGTTATGAGCCGACCTACACGGTGCCGCACATGCAGGCGCTCACCGACCTGCTTGCCAAGCAGATGAAGAAAGCGAGCTGAGACGCGCCGACGCCGTCAACCAACCCGATGGTAAAGTCGAAGGGCGCGCCGGCGACGGCGCGCCCTATTTTTTGGAAGGAAATGGTAGCGGAGGAGGGACTCGAACCCCCGACACAAGGATTATGATTCCTCTGCTCTAGCCAGCTGAGCTACTCCGCCCCGGAAACGCGCCGGAAAACCGGAAAAGGCGTGCGGCATATAGGCGTGCGGCCGAAGGGGTGTCAAGGCGGGGTGGTGCCTCAATTCGGTCTTCATGCTTCGACAGGCTCAGCATGAGGGCCTTGAATATCCGCCTCACCCTGAGCTCGTCGAAGGGTGAGGCCGTGAAACTAAGGCACTACCCAACGCGGGAGCGGCACCCCTACCGGCGCGCGGGCGGCAAGGGCTGGCGGCTCACCGCGGCGCGGGACTTGGACGGCGCCGCGGTCGGAACCGGTTCCGGATCCTTGACCCAATAGGAAACCTGCTCCGGGGCGTAGAGCGTCGGTTCCGGCGGCGGCAACGGCTTCGGATAGGTTTCCGGCGCGGGGCCGGTGTAGGCGATCAGCCGCCGCTCGTCGCGGTGGTTGGGCGCCGGGTAGCAATCGATTCCGACCAGGGCCTGGTAGCAATAGATCGCGCGGTCGTCCTTGCCTTCCGTGCCGAACAAATCGACGCCGCAGCCGCCCGCGCCGAACGCGCCGGCGAGCGCCGCCACCGTCATTAACTTTCGCATGGCTTTCGCCTCCTCTCCGAATTCGCGAAGGAACAGTGCAAATCCGGGGCCAAGCGGGAAGCTGCGGGGCCCGCGCCCCCTTGACCCGCGATTCCAAGGACTTGGGCACTCGGCGCGTCAGCGGACGAGGTCGACGACCGTGCGCCCGCGCACCTGGCCCTGGAGGATTTTGCCGGCCAGGCCCGCGACGTCGGCCAATCCGACCGTCTCGGTCATGGCGTCGAGCTTATCGAGCGGCATGTCCTTGGCGAGCCGCGCCCACGCCTGCCGGCGGCGCGCCATTGGGCAGGTGTTGGAATCGATCCCGAGCAGGTTGATCCCGCGCAGCAGGAACGGAATCACCGACGAGGTGAAGGTGGTTCCGCCGGCGAGGCCGACCGCGGCGCAACTGCCCCAATAGCGCAAGGAGGCAAGCACGTTGCCGAGCTGCTCGCCGCCGACGTTGTCGATGGCGCCGGCCCAGCGCTCGGACCCGAGCGGGCCCTTGGGCGGCGTCGCCAACTCCGCGCGATCGACGATGGCGGTCGCGCCGAGGGCCTTGAGATAGCCGTGTGTCTCCGCGCGGCCGGTGCCGGCGGCGACCCGATGGCCGAGGCGCGCGAGCAGCGCGACCGCGACCGAGCCGACGCCCCCCGCCGCGCCGGTGACCAGGACTTCCCCTTCCCCGCCCGGCTTGAGCCCGTGTTCCTCCAACGCCATCACCGCCAGCATCGCCGTGAAACCGGCGGTGCCGAGGGCCATCGACTGCTTGAGCGAAAGGCCCTTGGGCAGCGGCACCAACCAGTCGGCCTTGACGCGCGCCTTGGCGGCGAAGCCGCCCCAGTGAATTTCGCCGACCCGGTTGCCGGTCAGCACCACGTCGTCGCCCGGCTTGAACTGGGTCGATTCCGATTTTTCCACCACGCCCGCGAAGTCGATGCCCGGCACGTGCGGGTACTTGCGCACCAGCTTGCCGAGACCCTGCAGGATCATCCCGTCCTTGTAGTTGAGGGTCGAGTATTTCACCGCGACGGTGACGTCGCCCTCGGGCAGCGCCGCGTCGTCGAGGGTTTGCAGCGATTGGGCGACCCTGCCGCCCGCTTCTTCCAGCACCAGCGCCTTGAACATGATCGTTTCCCGTGATCGTTTGTGGGGCGTTTTCTTCCGAACCGTGGCCCGCCTGTTGTAAAGTCCCGGGGCATGAGTGGCAACAGCGCCGCGTTCGCCGCGACTTTCGCCTGTGCCTTGGCCTTGGCCGGATCGGGCTGGAACGGCGCGGCGGCGCAAGGCGCGAAGGCGCCGGAAACCCGGAGCGAAGCCCAAAGCGAGATACGCCGCGCCCAGCGCGAACTGACCGCCGCCGAGGCGGTGCTGCGCGACGCCCGCGACGCCCGCGTCAAAATCGAATCCGCCGCCGGCGAGACTCTCGCCCGCATCGACGAACGGCGTCGCAACGCCAATGCGATCCCCGACGACGCCCGGCGCTCGGAAACCCTTCGCGCCATCGCCGCCGAGGAAAAGCGCGTGCGCGACGACATCGCCACGGCGCGCGCCGCCGAAACCGTCGCCGAACGGAACGCGGAAAACGCCGCGCTCGCGCTCGCCCGCGCCCGCTCCGGCGATCGCGCGCCCAAGGACGTTCCCACGCCCAGGGCCGCACCGAAGGACACGCCAAAGGACATGGGGACAAAAGCCGTTCCGGCGCCCACCGCAGCGCCGACTCCGTCGAGTCCCGCCGGCCCGCCGCCCACTCCGGCCGCCGCGCCGCCCGCCGCGCTCGAAGCCCTGGTCCTCGCACGCATGGACGTGGAAGCGGCCGAGACGGCCTTCGCCCGGGCCAAGGCCGCGCGCGAGGAGGCCGAACGCACATCCGCCGACCAAACGCGCGAACTGGCCCGAATGCTCGCGGAAACGGTCGAGTTGAAGAAGCACGCCGAAGGGGCGCGCGCGACCGAGGCGGCGGAATTGGAAGCGAGTCTCAAGGCCCGCATCCAGGGCGCGGCGGCGAAGCTCGGTGACGCGCGGGCACGCGAGGCCGAAGCCAAGGCCGCGCTCGATTCCGCCCGCGACAAGGAGGCGAAAGCCCGCGCCGAGGTCGAAGCGCGGATTCCGGCGCGCTGATTACGTTTTGATCCGCCAGGACAGCGTCTGCCCGGCGAGGAACGGCCGCACGGTATCACTATCGGCCGGAATCTCGTCGGGCACCCGAGTTTCGCCCGCGACCAGGGTCACGCGTTCCTCGTGGACGGGAAGGCCGTAAAACGTCGGACCGTTGAGCGACGCGAACGCCTCCAGCTTGGCGAGCGCGCCTTCCTCGGCGAACACCTGGGCATAGCATTCGAGCGCGTGAGGCGCGTTGAATACCCCGGCGCAGCCGCATTCGGCTTCCTTTTTCGCGCGCGCGTGCGGCGCCGAATCGGTGCCGAGGAAAAAGCACGTCTCGCCCGAGACCGCCGCGCGGCGCAGCGCCAAGCGGTGCTTTTCGCGCTTCGCCACCGGCAGGCAATAGAGATGCGGGCGGATGCCGCCTTCGAACATGGCGTTGCGGTTGACCATCAAATGGTGCGGGGTCAGCGTCGCCGCCGCGCGCGGCGCATGCGCGCGCACGAAATCGACCGCGTCTTCCGTGGTCGCGTGCTCGAACACGATCTTGAGGCCGGGAAAATCGCGCGCGAGCGGCGTCAAAATCCGATCGAGAAACACGGCTTCGCGGTCGAACACGTCGACCTCGGGATCGGTCACCTCGCCGTGGACCAGAAGCGGCATGCCGATCTTTTCCATGCGCGCCAGCACGGCGCGGATGTTGCGCACGTCCGCGACTCCGGAGGCCGAATGGGTGGTGGCGTTGGCAGGATAAAGCTTGGCCGCGACCCAAGCCCCGTCGCGGTGGCCGCGCGCCACTTCCTCGGCGTCGCTGCGGTCGGTGAGGTAGCAGGTCATCAGCGGGCGGAAGGAGGAACCTTTGGGCAGCGCCGCCTCGATGCGTGCCCGGTAGGCGTGGGCGGCATCGGCGCTCGTTACCGGCGGAATCAGATTCGGCATGACGATGGCCCGGCCGAAGACCTGGGCGGTGAACGGCAATACGGCCGCAAGCATGGCCCCGTCCCGCAGATGGACATGCCAGTCGTCGGGGCGGCGGATGACGAGGGGCGATGAGGGGGGCGACGGGGGGGGCGGCATCGATGTCAAATCCTACCCCGGCGCCACGGTTTCGTCACGCCGAGCGTTATCACGATGGGTATTGTCACGGGGTTTCCCTTTCCCATATCGTTGCCGTCATGGCCAAAACCCAACGCAAGATCTACGGGGTCGAGTTCGCGACCCTCGGCGCCCTCTCCGACCTCGAAGACTGGCTTGAAGCCCATTGCCAGGGCGAATATTCCCTCGGCCTCGAATCCATGGACGAGAAGCGCGAGAAAAAGACCGTCAAGATCCTGTTCAGCGAGGAAGCGGATAAGCTCCGCTTCGTCGCCAAGTTCGGCAAGCGGAAATAAATTTCCTAGGCCTCGAGCGCGGCGACGGCGTCGTCGGCCGGCGCCCGGCCGAGCACGTGGCGCCGGTGCCAGAGCGCATAGGCGAGCAGGTGCCAGGCGGCGGCGGCGTGTCTTCCGCCGTTGTGGGCGGCGACCGTTCGAAACAGCCGCTCCACTTCCTCCGGCTTGCACGCCTCGTGCACGCCCGCCTGGCGCGCGACCAGCGGCCCTAGGGCGTAGCCCTTGCGCGCGATCCATTCGCCGACCGGCACCGTGAAGCCGCGCTTTTTCTCGAACGGCTTGGCCGCCGGCAGCGCCGTTTCCAGCCAGCGCCGCAAAATCCATTTGCCGAGCCCGTGGCGCACCTTCAGGGCGTCCGGCAGGCGGAAGCCGAAGGCGGCGAGTTTGGGATCGAGGAACGGCACGCGACCCTCGACCCCGTGCGCCATCAGACAGCGGTCGAGCTTGGCGAGTAGATCGTTGGGCAGCCAGTCGGCGCAGTCGGCGGCCTGCGCCGACTGCAGGCGGGTGCGCTCGCCACGCGCCGCTTCCGTTTCGGCCGCCGCGATCCCGGCGCGCCAATCGGATGCGGTTGCGCGCAAGATATCGAGTCCGTGCAGCGCGCCCTTGGCGCGCATCGGCCGGCCGAACAGAAGGCGGGGGCGCATGGCGCGGCGGTAGCGGCCGTAACCGGCGAACACCTCGTCGCCGCCCTCGCCCGAGAGAATCACCTTGAGGCCGGCGGCGCGGGCTTTTTCGCCCAGCTTATAGGTCGGGAGAGCGGCGTAGTCGGCGCAGAAATCGTCGGTTGCCGCCATGATCCGGGGCAACAGCCGCCAAAAGTCATCCTCGCCGAATTCGACCTCGACGTGCTCGGCGCCCGCGGCCTTGGCCACGGCGCGTGCGTGCGCGCGTTCGTCGACGGCGCGGGTTCCGGGAAACGCGGCGGTGAAGGCGATCACCGGCTTGGGGTTGAGACGCGCCATCATCGCCAGCAGGACCGAGGAATCGACCCCGCCCGAAAGAAACATGCCGTAGGGCACGTCGGAGCGCTGGTGCAGCTCGACTGCCTCGTTGAGATGGCGGTCGAGATCCATCAGCGCGTGTTCGCTTCGGTCTTCGGCGACGCCGCCCGCGGGCAGCGCCAGACGGATGGAGCGGGAAACGATGCGGCCTCCTTCGACGATCAGCGTTTCGCCCGGCAGCACCCGGCGGACGCCCTGGAGCAACGTGCGCGCACCGGTGCCGAACTGCAATTGCAACGCCTCGTCGCGCGCGCCGGCTTCGACGCGGGGCGCGACGAAACCGCCCGCGACCAACGCTTGGATTTCGGAGGCGAACGCGAAGCCGCTTTCGGTTTCGGCGTAATAGAGCGGCTTGATGCCGAACGGATCGCGCGCCAGCAGCAGACGCTTCGCCCGGGCGTCGTGAACCGCAATCGCGTACATGCCGCGCAAGTGCCGCGCGAAATCCGGCCCGTCGTTCAAATAGAGATGCAAGGGCGGCTCGCAGTCGGAGGCGGTGCGGAACGGAACGCCCGCGAGTTCGGCGCGCAGTTCGATGTAATTGTAAATCTCGCCGTTGGCGACCAAGGCGACCCTTCCGTCGGGCGCCATGATCGGCTGATCGCCGGTGGCGAGATCGATGATGGCGAGCCGGGTCTGCGCCAGCGCCGTGTCGCCCTCGATCCACTGCCCTTCCCCGTCGGGGCCGCGGTGCGCCAGCGCCCGTTTCATGGCCTCCAGCGCTCGCGCGTCCGGGTTGTGTCCCGGCGCGGCCATGAACCCGGCGATGCCGCACATGCCGGCCTACCCCGCCACGTTGCGGAAAAAATCGAGATAGCGGCGCACGACGATGTCCTCGGTGAAGCGGCTTTCGTAGGCCGCGCGGCCGGCGAGGCCGATCCGGCGCGCGCGTTCGCGGTCGGCGAGCAGGCCCTGGATCGCGCGGGCAAGCGCCAACGCGTCATCGACCGGTACCAGGATTCCGGTCTCGCCGTGGCGTACCAGCGCGGCGGGGCCTTGCGATTCGGTCGCGATCACCGGCACGCCTTGCGCCCAGGCTTCGATCACTACGTTGCCGAGCGGCTCGTGGCGCGAGGGGCAGACGAAGACG
This sequence comes from Rhodospirillales bacterium, assembly GCA_016872535.1. Taxonomy (NCBI): domain Bacteria; kingdom Pseudomonadati; phylum Pseudomonadota; class Alphaproteobacteria; order Rhodospirillales; species Rhodospirillales bacterium. The sequence goes on from VGZQ01000048.1 coordinate 21,909, forward strand.
TCGCACGCTGCGAGTAGCGCTGGGCCGTCGTCGCGCCAGCCGAGAAAGCGCACGCGCGGCTTGGCGAACGCGCGATGGGCCCGCTCCTCCAGTTCGCCCCGGAGCGGGCCTTCGCCCGCGATCCAGAGATAGACGTCGGGAAGACGCGCGACCGCCTCGATCAGCACGTCGAAGCCTTTGTTCGGGTGTAGCCGGCCCATGGCGAGCAGCAGCGGCGCGTCGGGCGGCGTAAAGAAGTCGTTGCGGCGCGCTGGAGCCGCCTTGGTGTCGGCGACGAAGTTGGGAAGATAATGCACCCGCTCCGCCGGCCAGCCCTGCTTGACGATGTAATCGACGATGTTCTCGGTGTTGCCGATCAGATGGCGGCACCGGCGATAGTATTTCAGGTCGTAATAGCCGCCGAGACGGCCGACGTGGACGAAGGATTTCGCCGACGTGGACCCGGCCGGGGATTCGGGCATCATCGCGCTCGCCCGGTTCATCCAGGTCAACACCACGTCGGGCGCGAAATCTCGGAGAATCCGCTTTAATCGCCAGGGCGTGACGACATCGAGCCTCCCGCCGAAGGGAAGCTGGAGCGCCTCGATCCCGCCCGCCGCGAGCTGCACCGCGCGCGCCGGATTGGCGCGGATGACGACGCGCTGGTCGAGGCCCGCGCGCCCGAGCGCGAGCGCGAGCCGGACGAAGAACGCCTCGGCGCCGCCGTGTTCAGCCCCTGCCATCGCCTGAAGGACGCGCATAGGCGCCGAATTACGCTGCGCGCCTAGTCGCGCGCACGGCGCGAGCACGCTCGATGCGTTTGCGCCGTTCGGGCGTGTTCCAAGCTTCCCACATATCGGTGCGCCGCTGGACGTTGAGCCAGAATTCCGGCGTGTTGCCGAAAACACGCGCCAGCATCAAGGCGGTATCCACCGTCACCGCGCGACGGCCGTTGCAGAGTTCGTTGACGAGACGACGTTCGACCCCCATCGCCGCCGCCAGCGCTGTCTGGGTCAATTTGAGCGGCCTAATGAATTCTTCCTCGAGCATTTCACCGACCGAAACCGGCTTGCGCTTGGTCATCATCATGGGTTCATTCCTTCCAAATTCATCAACGGTAGCTATGGTCGTCGAGATACACATCCGACGCCTGGCCACGCGAACCGTTCCACCGGAACACCAGCCGCCAGCGCCCAGTAACCCGGATCGAATGCCGATCCTGCAGTTTGCCTTTCAGCTTCTCGAAGTGATTGGACGGCGGCGAGCGCAGGTCGACATCGGAAGTGGCATCGTCGAGCAACTGAAGTTTTCGGAACAGGCGACTTTCCACGTCGGCCGGAATTTGCTTCGACCGAACGTCGTCGCGAAAAAACCGTTCCAGCCAATTATCGCGAAAGCTTAGGATCATCGCCCAGCCTCGATTGTCGTATTATACGGTACAGGCGTATAGAGGCAAGGACGCGTATGCTACGGCAGCAGGCTCTCGAACGCTTGCGCCGCCTCGGACCAACCCCAGGCGCGCTGGAGCTTGAGCGCCGCTTCGTGCTGGCGCCGCCAGAGGGCATCGTCGGAGAGAAGCGCCACGGCGGCAGCGGCAAAGGCCGCGTCGTCGCGGGCGACGAAGCCGGTCTCGCCGTCGCGGACCCGCTCCACCACCGAGCCTAGATCGCCCACCACCGCCGGCACGCCCGAGGCCTGGGCTTCCCCAACCGCGAGACAGAAAGTTTCGTTGAGGTCTCCTTTATAAAGCACGGCGCGCGCGTCGCGGAATTCGGCGATCAGCTGGCTTTTCGGCACCGGGCCGCGCACCACCACGCCCGCGGCGCGCAAGCTTTCGGCGTGGGCGAGCACGGCGGCCATGGCGTCGCTCTTGGCTTGGCCGACGCCGCCGTAGGTGGAAGGCCCGGCGAACACGTGCAATTCGGCGCCGGGAACACGGGGTGCGATGCGCGCCGCCCACAGCTCCAGCAGCCAATCGAGGGAACGGAGCGGGTTCGACGTGAACACGGCGCGAGGGGATGGCGGATTGGCGCGCGGCATGGCGGCGCGGAACATGTCGGGGATGCCGTAGGGAATAGTCTTACGCCCGCCGTCCGGCACCCAAGCGGGGCAAGTGGTCGCGTGGTAATCGCCGATGAAGACGATTACCGGGCGGACGCGCCAGAGTTTCCACAGGTAACGCCACTTGAGAAGGTATTGCGCCGGATTGTGGGTCCAGAACGCGACCCGGCGCACGCCGGGAACAAGCGGGATCAGCTTGTCGCCGCGATTGGCGATATATAAGTCCGCCTCGGTGGGGAGATTGCCGTAAGGCCGATCAGGGAGATGAATCGGCGCCCATTCGACGCCGCGTACCGTGCCAGGCCGCGGGCAACGGTTGCGCACGCGAACGTCGTGGCCGCGCCTAGCTAGTTCCTCGACCAGGAACACGACCGAGGATTCCGCCCCGCCCAGGGGCTTTTCGCGCGGGGTGTCCGCGTCGAATTCGATCCCGTCGTCGGCGAGCACGATCCGCGCCATTAGTCTTTTTCCAGACGCGCCTTGAGGTGCGCGAGCAAGGGATAAAGCCCGGCGAACAGCGCGACCAGGAAGCCGTAGCCGCCCTCGCGGTAGCCCCGGCGCAGCACGTAGCACTTGAAGAAGCGGGAAAAGAGCCGCCGCACGTTCGCGGGCAGCGAACCGATGTCGCCCGCCTCGCGCAAGTCCTTCGCCCGCGCGGTCGCGTAGCTGTCGAGGCGGCGGATCATGTCGGAGATGTCGCGGTCGACGTAATGGCGGATGCGGTTCGCGAGCATCGGCCCCTTGCGCCCGCGCCAAGTGAGCGCCGGATGGACCCGCTGCGGCCCCCACGTCTTGGCCCCTTTGCGGAAGAGTCCGGGATAGGCCGCCTTGCCGTAAGAGGCGCCCCAGCCGTGCCGCACCAGGCGATCGCCGATGTAATTGTCGACCGGGATTTCGTGCCAGTCGAACGGCGTCGTTTCGATGGTGCGGCGGATTTCGGCGGCAAGCTCCGGCGTCGCGCGTTCGTCGGCATCAAGCTCGAAAACCCAATCGCCGGCGCAAGCCGCGATGGCGGCGTTGCGCCGATCGCCTTCCTTGGCCCACGCGCCGTCCACCAGGCGATCGGTGAAGGTGGCCGCGATCTCGCGCGAACGGTCGGTGCAGCGATCCAGCACCACCACGATTTCGTCGGC
>VGZQ01000049.1 GCA_016872535.1 Rhodospirillales bacterium
ACGGCGGCGCGCCGGGATCTTCCGACTGGCGCGGCACGGCGGTGGCGTAGCGCGCGCGGCCGCCGGGGTCGGCGAGAAGCCCTCGGCTGGTCGGGCGCGCGAGCCGCTCGGCGACCTCGCCGGCTTCGGCCTCGCGCTTGGCCTGGGCGCTTTCCGTTTGAGCCGCGGCCTTGGCCTGCGCCTCGGCGCGCGCGGGCGAATCCCCGCGCGCATCATATGATGCGCCCCTATCGGGGCGCACATCGCGTTGCTTCTGCCGCTCGGCTTCCTGCTTTTTCTTTTTTTCGGCTTCGGCGTCGTCGCCGGAGAAATAATCGACGGTGCTGCGATACCAGTGCGCCGGGTTGGCCGCGTCCGGAACCGACGAGCACGCCCCGAGCGCGAGCACGAGGGATAGCGTGCTCGCGGCGGAAATCAATCTGCGGGTTCGGGTCATTACGCCTTTGCCTCCGGTTCAATGGTCATGGCGGCCGCGCCCCCTCGATGTTCGACTCGGGGCGCACGCCAACACGCTGGCTAACCGTTAACGGCGACCTCTTAATTCCGCATTAACGAACTGGCAATCCCCTCGACAACCGGGCCGCTCCAAGGTATTGCTGCGCCGCAGCATAATCCAAACGGTCCCGCCCCGCCACCGACGAATGCCAATCATGGTTAACCGGATGGGACGGTTGCCCCATCGGGATCAGCCCCCAATATACCGGCGACCGTCCCGCCTGACATAATGCCCCCCGGTGGGAAGAAGCCCATGAACAACCGCAAAGAAAAGCCGTTCGGCCCGGACCCCGCCGGAAAACCCTCGGCGAGCATGGCCGATGTCGCGGAACGGGCGCAGCGTCTGGTCGTCGATTTTCTCACCCGCCACGGGCCCGAGATCGCGTCGTCGACCACTCCCGATCCCTTGAACATCGGCAATGCGTTCCTGGAGATGACCGCGCGGCTGATGGCCGACCCGGTGCGCATCGCCCAGGCCCAGATGTCGCTCTGGCAGGATTACCTCGGGCTTTGGCAAAACGCCGCGGCCCGGATGATGGGCCTCGATTCCACCCCGGTCGCCGAGCCCGAGCGCGGCGACCGCCGGTTCAAGGACGCCGCCTGGTCCGACAACCAGATTTTCGACTTCGTCAAGCAATCCTACCTGCTGACCGCGCGCTGGCTGCAATCGACCGTGCGCGATGTCGAGGGCCTCGACCGGCGCACCGCCAAGAAGATCGATTTCTACACCCGCCAGTTCGTCGAGGCGCTCTCGCCCACCAACTTCGTGATGACCAATCCGGAAGTCCTGCGCGCGACCATGGAATCGGGCGGCGACAACCTGCTGCGCGGGTTGACCAACCTGCTCGCCGACCTGGAGCGCGGCAAGGGCCGGCTCGCCATCCGCATGACCGACATGGATGCGTTCGAGGTCGGCAAGAATATCGCCGTCAGCCCGGGCAAAGTGGTGTTCCGCAACGATTTGATGGAACTGATCCAGTACCAGCCTTCGACCGCGAAGGTGCGCAAGGCGCCGCTCCTGATTATCCCGCCCTGGATCAACAAGTTCTACATTCTCGACCTGCGTCAGGAAAATTCGTTCATCAAGTACGCGGTCGATCAAGGCCACACGGTTTTCGTCATCAGCTGGGTCAATCCCGACGCCAAGCTCGCCGCCAAGACCTTCGACGACTACATGCTCGAAGGCCCGATCGCCGCGCTCGAAGCCATCGAACGCGCGACCGGGGAGACCGGCGTCAATGCCGTCGGCTACTGCATCGGCGGCACGCTGCTGGCTTGCACGCTCGCCTACATGGCGGCCAAGGGCGACGCCAAGCTGACCACCCGCATCAAGAGCGCGACGTTCTTCACCTCGATGGTCGACTTCGCCGATTCCGGCGAACTCGGCGTATTCATCGACGAGCAGCAACTCGCCATCCTCGACAACGCCATGAGCAAGCGCGGCTTCCTCGAGGGCAACGAGATGGCCGCCGCCTTCAACATGATGCGCGGCACCGACCTGATCTGGTCGTTCGTCGTCAACAACTACCTGCTCGGCAAGGAGCCGTTCCCGTTCGACCTGCTCTACTGGAATTCGGATTCGACCCGCATGCCGGCGGCGATGCATTCCTTCTATCTGCGCGCCATGTATCACGAAAACCGGCTGTCGCAGCCGGGCGGCATCACGCTGGCCAACATTGCGCTCGATCTGCGCAAGATCAAGACGCCGACCTACATCATGGCGACGCGCGAGGACCACATCGCGCCGTGGAAATCGGCTTACGTCGCGACCCAACTCTACGGCGGGCCGAAGCGATTCGTGCTCGCGGCCTCGGGCCACATCGCCGGCGTCGTCAACCCGCCGGCGGCAAAGAAATATTGCCATTGGCTCAACGACAAGACACCCAAGGATCCCGATGATTGGCTCGCGCGCGCGACCCAGCGCGAAGGTTCCTGGTGGCCGGACTGGGACGAGTGGGTCAAGGCTTACGCGGGCGGCGAGGTGCCGGCGCGCGTGCCGGGCCAGGGGGGCCTCAAGGCCCTCGCCGACGCGCCCGGCGAATACGTCCGGATGCGATTAGTCAATTCCTGAACGAAACTAGGCGGCCGAGGCGCGCGAGCGCCTTGGTTCCACGTCGCGCGACGACGCGCCGCGAAGGTCCTCGTCCGAGAACGTCTGGTCCGGGTAGAGCGTGCGCGCCTTGCGCAGGCCGCGCGCGATGGAATCGAGGTCGCGCTCGATTTCCGCCGCCGGCCGCCGCCCGGGACCGAGCGCGTCCTCGTTGCGCAGCAACCGCACTTCGCCTTCGAGGGTCTTGAGGCGCTGGTCGAGGCCGATGATCCAGCGGTCCTTCTGTTCGAGCCCCTGGGCGAGCGCAATCACGAACGGGTTTTGCGACGGATCGGTGCGCTGATTCAGGCGCTTGACCACCTCGGCCGTGAAATAGACGGCGACGAAAGAAACGAAGATGGCGACGAGGCTTAGGGTTTCGGCCATGAACGATCCCGGCGATTTCCGGACCATGATGGCCGCCACGGGGTAAACAAAAAGTAAAGGAAACCGGGACTTTTCTCCGCCGCGGCTTCTTAAATCACCGGGGTTTCGCGGTAGGTGCCGAATACGCCGCGCAGCGTCTCGACGATGTCGCCCATGCTCGCGCCCGTTTTTACCAGCTCGATGGTGATCGGCATCAGGTTGGCGGTCTCGTCGCGGGCGACGTCTTTCAATTCGTCGAGCAGGCGGGCGAGCTTCTGGTTGTCGCGAGTCTTGCGAACCTTGTTCAATCCAGCGATCTGGCGCCGCTCGGTCGCCGGGTCGTAGGGGTGGGTCTGGATGTCGAGCCGCTCGGATTTCTCGACGTACTTGTTGACGCCGATCACCGGCCGTTCGCCCGAGGCTTTGCGCAGCGCGAAGTCGTAGGCCGAATCCGCGATTTCCTTCTGGAACCAGCCCTGCTCGATCGCCTTCAGCGTGCCGCCCATTTCGTCGACCTTGGCGACGGTCTCGAAAATCTTGCGCTCGATCTCGTCGGTCAGCGCCTCGACGCAGTAGGAACCGCCGAGCGGATCGATCACCGAAGGTATGTTGGTTTCGTCGGCGATTACCTGCTGGGTGCGGAGCGCCAGCCGCATCGCTTCCTCGGTCGGGATCGCGAACGCCTCGTCGAAGCCGTTGGTATGCAGGCTCTGCGCGCCGCCGAACACGGCGGCGAGCGCCTGATAGGCGGTGCGCATCAGGTTGACCTGGTATTGCGGCTTGGTCAGCGTCGCCGCCGCCGTCTGGCAGTGGAAGCGAAGGCGCATGGATTCCGGGTTCTTGGCGCCGAAACGTTCCTTCATGATCTTGGCATAGGCGCGGCGCGCGGCGCGGAATTTGGCGACTTCCTCCAGGAAATCGGCCTGGGCGACGAAGTAATAGGAGAGTCGCGGCGCGAAATCGTCGACCGCGACGCCCGCCTTGGTCACTTCTTCGACGTAGGCGATGGCGTTGCAGAGGGTGAACGCGGCTTCCTGCACCGCGGTCGCGCCCGCCTCGGAGATGTGATAGCCGGAAATGTTGATCGCGTTGTAGCGGCGCATGTGGCGCGCGCAATAGACGATGGTATCACGCACGATCCGCATCGAGGGGCGCGGCGGGAAAATCCATTCCTTCTGCGCGATGTATTCCTTGAGGATGTCGTTCTGGATGGTGCCGGAAAGCTTGTGCGGGTCGTAGCCGCGCTTTTCCGCCAGCGCCACGTACATGGCGAGCAGGATCCACGCGGTCGGGTTGATGGTCATGGAGACCGAAATCTTTTCGAGGTCGATCCCGTCGAACAGCGCCTCCATGTCGGCCAGCGTATCGACCGCGACGCCCTCGCGCCCGACCTCGCCCGCACTCATGGGATGGTCCGAGTCGTAGCCCATCAACGTCGGCATGTCGAAATCGGTCGAAAGCCCGGTCTGGCCCTGCGCGATCAGGTACTTGAAGCGCTTGTTGGTGTCGGCGCCGGTGCCGAAGCCGGCGATCTGGCGCATGGTCCAGAGCCGCCCGCGATACATGGTCGGATATGGCCCGCGCGTGAACGGGTATTGCCCGGGCAGGCCGAGATCGTCGAAGCGCCCGCCGGAGATATCGCCGGGCGCGTCGAGTTCGGTGTAGACGCGCTTGAGCGCGATCCCCGACGCGGTCCGGTAGTCGGCGCGCGATTCCGGCTGGCGGCGGACGAAGCCGGCGAGTTCGTTCTTTTCCCAATCGGCGAGCGCGCGCTTGATCCGCGCCCGCGAGGATGTTTGTGACGACGATCGTGTCATAACAATATGAGCCTCTCAAGCCTCCCAGGGATTGATGTTGTCGATGCCGTCGAACGCGAAATCGGACACGTTACGTGTGACGATCGTGAGGCGATGGCGCAATGCCGTCGCCGCGATCAGGCTATCGACGGCGGAAACCGCACGCCGGGTGCGCACGAGCAAGCGCCCCCACTCGTCCGCCACGGCGGCGTCGACCGGCAGCACCCGATCCTCGAACCACGCCGGCAATTCCACTTCCAGCCACGCGGCGATCCGGGCGCGGCGGCGGCCGCCAGGCAGCCCTTCGATTCCCTTGCGAATCTCGCCCAAGGTGAGAACGCTTACGTGCAGGGCCTCCTGGGGCGCCGCCTCGAACCAGTCGATCACCCGCTGGTCCGGCTTGGGCTTGACGATTTCGGAAATCGCGCAGGTGTCGATCAGGTAGCTCACAGTTCGACCTTCCGGGGCGGCGAGCGGTCGCGCGCAAGCGCGAGATCAACGCCGGCAAGCGGCGAGGCGCGCAAGAACCTGACCAGCGATGGTCTCTTGCGTTTCAGCCGCTCGTAGTCCGCCGACGCCACTACCACCGCGGCGGTACGCCCCCGGACGGTGATCGCCTGCGGCCCCGTCGCCCCGGCGCGCCGCAAGAGCTCGCTGAACCGGGCCTTGGCCTCCTGAACCTGCCATTTGCGCATGGCACCCTTCCTGACCATTATGACCAGATTAATATAACGCCGGATGGCACGCCTCGGCAAGAATATACACCCGACCCCGCAACCGTTAGCCGCCCTTGTCCGTTTTCAGCGAATCCCCGTCCGCGCACACGTCGAGCACGCGAACCGTGATCGGCCCCAATGTGCGGTTGTCCAGCGCGTTGAAATTGGGCGCGATGCTGAACGCCAGCCGACAGCCATCGGCGGAAACGTTGATTTTCTCCTTGATCGCGCCCGGGATGACGCCCGATACCAATTTCTTGATTTGTCCATCTTTCACTAGATAGCCGCCCGCGTATTTCGGCTTACGCATTTCGCCGTCTCGCACCGTGCTGATGAAAAGACCTCGCGCGGTCGGAATCACCGAGAAGCTGGAGCCGCTGTTCCACGGGCCGGACGGTATGCACATCCGTTCCGTGCGGCCGTCGCGCCACAGCCACCACGCCGGAAGGCAATTAAATTTATTCAAGTGGTAATGGGTACCTACTTTCTCTTCCTGAATCGATAGGCAGTCGTGAAGAAAGTATGCATCCTTGAATGCAAAATACCGGACGCAAGTCGCTGTCACTTGCCAAACGCCGATCGGCAATTCGATGTCCTCATCGGGACTGAAGCGGCGCAAGTGAATTTTCTGCTGCTGCTCGGGCGGTGTTTTTTGCATTCCAAAAAAGTTTTGGATTGGACCGCTTGGCTCGAAATCGAGGTAGCCATCTCCTTCGCGCAAGGGGGCCCATTCGCGGCGGCGCAGTTGCGCCGGCGTGCGGACATAGCGGCAATCGGTCGGCGCCCATCGATACTGATCGTCGTGGGAGGGGCCTTCGCGAGTTGGCTCGACCAACTCCTTTTCCTGCCCCACCGGTCCCGCGAGCCAGCGACGATGGGTGACCTGTTGCTGCTTGCCCAATCCCACCGTCGCCCAAATGAGCTCTCGCGTGATCTTTATTTGCCCTCCCGCGTAACAGTAATCGGGGCCGGCGCTGACGACCGGAATATCGGAATGGTGGCGGATTTCGCCGGTCTCGGTGTCCCAGATGAGGTACCAGGATCGGAACTTGTATTTCTCCTGTTCCTCCGGCGTCACGTGATAGGGCCGGTTGCTGGCCCCGAAGAAAACGCGCTTGGCGTCGAGCCAGTAATAAGCCGCCCCGCGGCTGAAGAGGCCGGGCCCGGCATCGAACATCCGCCAGCCGTCGCCCCTTGCCTCGGTGATATGGAACGGATCGCCCGGCAGGCCGGTCGGCACCGGGCCGAATTTTCCGGGCTTTCCGTGCGGCACCGGCGGCTCGGGCGGATCGGGGTAGTGCTGGGTTTCCAGGCGGCGGGCTTCCGCTTGCGCCGCTGGGTCGGGTGGCGCCTCCGGCACGTCCGGCGTGCGTTGCCCGGCCTTGGGCGCCGTCGGCGCAACCGATTTCTTGACCTGCGGGGCGCTCGCCGGCCGATCGGCGGGCTCGCCCGCTAGCATGCGTTGGGTGCGCTCGAAGGAGGCGCGCACCCCGTCGCCCGCCTTGGGCCACTCGCTTTCCGGCTTCATCGACACTTTGTCGAGCAACCGGACCTCGTTCGGCTTGATGCCCCGCGCGGCGCCTTGCATCGCCCGGCCCAAGTTCTCGAGGATCAGGCAATCCTCGCCCGGCAGCGCCGCCACCGGATGGCGGGCGTCGTGATCGAGGGCCCAGCGCCAGGCGGCGGCGCGACCCGGGTGCCGTTCGATCTCCGGCACCGCTTCTTCGACCGCGCGCACGACCAGGAAAAGCCCGGCGGGCGCGTCGCCCGCCTCGCACCGGGTCATGTCGATCAGCAGGCGCAGGCGGGCGAAGTAGAACCATTTGAGGGCTTTGTCCGGATCCCGCGCGAAGGCATGCCGGGCGAGCGGCATCAGGAACGCCGCCGGCTGCTTCAGGGCGCGTTCTTCCGCCCAGCGGACGTAGGCGCGACCGTCCTCGTTCCTGAGATTGAGGGCAGCGGAAAATCCGGCGCCATACCGGCCGTTCTCGATAAAGCGAACCACGTCGGTCAACGCGAATAGCTTGGGCGGGGCGCCGGTTGGCGCTTGGGCAAGCGCGGCGCCGCCGACAGCGATCCCGAACACAGCCGCGATCGCGAGAGACACCGCGCGAGATCGGCTTGCCCGCCATCGTCTTGGCGACAATGCGGATGCCATCTTTTCAACCTCCGTTGAAGGCTTTCAACAGCTCCAGCGCGGCCGCGTAAGGGTCGATCTCGCGCGCGCTCACGCGGCCCAAAAGTCCGGCGAGCCGCCCTTCGCGCTCGTTCTTGAAGCGGGCGCGAATAATGTCCTCGGCGGTCTTGAGGATGCGCATTTCGAAAATCCAGCGCCGGCGGGTGTCGATCTCGCCGCTTCGGTCCAGGTGCGCGCGGTGGGCGTCGAGAATGTCGAGCAATTCGTCGATGCCGTCCCCCTTCTCGGCGCTGGTGGGCACGACCCGGACCGGCCAGCCCTTGGCGTCCATGCCGCGCGTGCGGAGATCGAGGGACAGCATGCCCTTGAGGTCGGCGACGGTCTTGGGCGCATCCGCGCGGTCGCACTTGGATACGACGTGCACGTCGGCGATTTCGAGAATCCCCGCCTTGATCGCCTGGATCTCGTCGCCAAGGCCGGGCGCGGACACCACCGCGACCGTGTGCGCGGCGCGTACCACGTCCACCTCGTCCTGGCCGACGCCGACGGTTTCGATGAGCACCGTGTCGAAGCCGGCGGCGTCGAGCACGTCGACCGCTTCCAACGTCGCCGCGGCGAGGCCGCCGAGCGCGCCCCGCGTCGCCATCGAGCGGATGAACACGCCGGGGTCGCCCGCGATGTCGGTCATGCGGATGCGGTCGCCCAGGATCGCGCCGCCGGAAAAGGGGCTGGAGGGATCGACCGCGACCACGCCGACCGTGCGCCCGCGCGCGCGCAGGCGTTTGACCAGGGCGCGCACCAGGGTCGATTTGCCGCTGCCGGGAACGCCGGTGAGCCCGATCACGTGCGCGCGGCCGGCGAGCTTGAACAGCGCGGCGGCCAAGGGGCGGCCCTCGGGCCTAGCCGATTCCGCCTGGGTGATGGCGCGCGCGATAGCGCGGGTTTCGCGCCGCTTGACGCCCTCGATCAGCGCCTTCTGCTCGACGGACAGGGAAGCTCCGTTCAAGCCTGTTTTGTCATTCCCGCGCAAGCGGGAATCCATCTTGTCCATGGACCCCCGCTTTCGCGGGGGTGACGGCCTGGGGGTTTTTGTTTTCGCGGCCACGGGATCAGGCTTCCAACGATTGCTTGAGGGAGCGGAACAGGTCGCGGTCGTCGACCACGCGCCGGGCCTTGAAATCGGTGCGCGGGATCGCGCCCGCCGCCACCACCTCAATCCGCGCGCGCACGCCGAGCACGGTCTGCAATTTCGTTTCGGCGCGGCGGCGGAGATCGGCGAGCGCGGCTTCGCCCCGGGCGTAGACCGCCTCGGTCGCGTCCATGCGCACCAGCAACTCGTCCATGGCCCCTTCGCGAGTAATCACAATGCGGTGTTCGCCGCCGTAGCCGGCGATCTCGTTGAGGGCGGAATCGATCGCGCTCGGATAGATATTCTCGCCCCGGATAATGAACATATCGTCGATGCGGCCGTAGATGCCGTCGGGCAGGCGCGGGTACGTGCGCCCGCACGGGTTGGGTTCGTTCACCCAATGGGTGAGGTCGTAGGACAGCAGCCGGATCATCGGCTGCGAGGTGCGCTCGAGATGCGTATAGACCGGCGTGCCGCGCCGGCCGTAGGGCACGCGGGCAAAGGTTTTCGGGTCGCACACCTCGGTGTAGACGAAATCCTGCCACAGCAGCATGCCGGACGTTTCCCGGCTGCCGGCGGCGTTGGCCCAGGGTGATATTTCCGCCATGGTGCCGGAATCGATCACCTGCGCGCCGTAGAGATTTTCGATCCGCGTCTTGATGCTCGGGATCGAGGCGCCCGGTTCGCCGGAGAAGAACAGAAGCTTCAACTTGAATTCGCGCGGGTCGATGCCGTCCGCCTTGGCCACCTCGGCGAGGTGCAGCGCGTAGGACGGCGTGCCGTAGAACGCCTGCGGCTTGGCGATCTTCATCCACATGGCGGCGCGCGCAGTCATGCCCGGCGCCCCGGCACCGAAGGGAAAGCACTTGAGGCCCAACCGCTCCGCTCCGGTCAGCGTCGCCCACGAACCCATGTAAAGGCTGAAAACCGAGCCGATGAACAGCATGTCACCGGGGCGAAGCCCCATCCCCCACATGACGCGGGCGTGGGATTCGGCGATCGCCGTCCAGTCGGCCCGGCCGATGGCGAACGCGGTCGGCCGTCCGGTGGTGCCCGAGGTGCCGTGGATATGATGGACCTCGTGTTCCGGGATGCAGAGATAATCGCCGAAGGGCGGCGCACTTTCCTGCGCCGCGCGCAGCTCGGCCTTGGTCACCACCGGCACGCGCTCGAAATCCTCGAAGCTCTTGACGTGGTCGGGATGGATTCCGGCCTGGTCCCACTTGCGGCGATAAAAGGGCGCCTTGGCGTAGGCATACGCCATCACCTCGCGCAAACGGGCAAGGATCGCCTTTTCCCGTTCGCCCGCCGGCATGGTTTCGCGCTTCGGGAACCAGTAGCGGCTGTTCGGATCGGGCCGGTAGGCCGGATCGTAGGCCGGCGGGAAGGACCAGAATTCCATCTGCGCCAGAGATCCTAACGCCGCGCAACGATTCGACGAACGGCTTCGACGATCGCGTCCGGCGGCGTGTCCTGCAGCAGCACGTCGGCGACGCCCATTTTCTTGAGCCGGCCTGCGTCCGCGTCCGACATGACGCCGCCCGCGAGCACGCGGATGTCGCCGGCCTTGGCCGCCTTCAACAGTTTCAGGATGCGCGGGATGATGGTCATGTGCGCGCCCGAGAGCAGACTGACGCCGAGCACATTGACGTCTTCCTGGACCGCGGCCGAGACCACTTCCTCGGGCGTGCGGTGCAGTCCGGTGTAGATCACGTCCATGCCCGCGTCGCGCAGGCAACGCGCGACGATCTTGACGCCCCGGTCGTGGCCGTCGAGGCCGACCTTGGCGAGCAGGACGCGGATGGGCGCACCGGGAGACTTGGTCGACGACGTCGGCGCGGACTTGGCGGCGGTTGTCTTGGTTGGGGTTTTGGGCTTAGACATGATCCATCTCCTACCCTACCTTCCCGATTCCAACCTTCAAATATTCTTGCGCGAGCGCCCAATATTCCGGCGGCACGCGGGTGATCAGTTCCTTTTCCTGCTCGCCGCATTCGCGCACCGGCTTCGCCGGCCGCCCGGCCCAGAGCTGGCCCGCCTTGACCACCTTGCCCGGCGGGACCAAGGCGCCGGCCGCGACCATGGCCCCGGTTTCCACCACCGCGCCGTCCATCACGCACGCCTGCATGCCGACGAAGCAGTCGTTCTGGAGCGTGCAGGCATGGATCACGGCCGAATGGCCGATGGTCACGTTGTCGCCGATGTGGGTCGGATATTTGCGCGAATCGACGTGCACCACGGTGCCGTCCTGGATATTCACCCGCCGGCCGATGCGGATGAAATTCATGTCCCCGCGAATGGTGACGCCGAACCAAATGCCTACCTCGGGACCGATCACCACGTCGCCGATGACGGTCGCGGTCGGCGCGAGAAACACGTTGGAGTCGATTTTCGGGACAATCCCCTTCCAGGGCAGGATCAATCCGGTATTCATGCGCGGGTCCGTTCAAAATGGCGCGAATTCAGCCGCCCGACCATAACTGCCCGAACATAACCGACCGACCGCGGCCGGGTCACGCGTGACCGGGCGCCCCGATAGGGGGTGCTTTTTTTGATGCGCGCGGGGATTCGCCCGCGCGCCGCGGTTGACTTGCCCCTCATAAACCCTAATATCCCCTTCGTTTTCCGGAACTTTCCGGACGATCCGCCGTCCGCTCGGCGGGCGCACATTTTTTTCACGCCGGATTTAATGAGTTTTTCCGACCTCGGCCTCGGCGATCTGGTTCTCAACGCGGTTCGCGACGCAGGCTATACGACGCCCACGCCGATCCAGGCGCAAGCGATCCCCGTCGTGCTGATGGGCCGCGACGTGCTCGGCTGCGCGCAGACCGGCACCGGCAAGACCGCCGCGTTCGTGCTGCCGATGATCGAGATTTTATCGCAGGGCAAGGCCAAGGCGCGCATGCCGCGCACCCTGATCCTGGAGCCGACGCGCGAACTCGCCGCCCAGGTCGCCGAAAACTTCGTCATCTACGGCAAGTACGCCAAGCTCTCCAAGGCGCTGCTGATCGGCGGCGAATCCCTCGACGACCAGGTGCGGGTCATCGACCGCGGCGTCGACGTGCTGATCGCGACCCCGGGCCGCCTGCTCGATCTGTTCGAGCGCGGGCGCCTGCTGCTCACCGACGTCAAGATCCTGGTGATCGACGAGGCCGACCGTATGCTCGACATGGGCTTCATGCCCGACGTCGAGAAGATCGTGAATCTGTTGCCGCGCATGCGCCAGACCCTGTTCTTCTCGGCGACCATGCCGCCGGAAATCCGCCGGCTCGCCGACAAGTTCCTGATGAACCCCAAGGAAATCACGGTGGCGCCGCCCGCCAGCACCGCCGAGACCATCACCCAGGGCTTGGTCGTGGTCGCGCACGAGGACGGACGCGGCCCCGGGGTCGGGCATCGCGAGAAGCGCGCCGCGCTGCGCGCGCTCATCAAGCGCGAGAACGTCCGCAACGCGCTGATCTTCTGCAACCGCAAGCGCGACGTGGCGGTGGTTTATAAATCCCTGCAACGCCACGGCTTCAACGTCGGGCAACTGCACGGCGACATGTCCCAACCCGCGCGCAACGAAATGCTGGCGCGCTTCAAGGCGGGCGAGGTCACGCTGCTGGTGTGCAGCGACGTCGCCGCTCGCGGCCTCGATATCGAGGACATGAGCCACGTCTTCAATTTCGACGTGCCGATCCATTCCGAGGATTACGTGCACCGCATCGGCCGCACCGGGCGAGCCGGGCGCCAAGGCCATGCCTTCACCATCGCCGTGCCCGAGGATGCCGAGCACGTCGAGGCGATCGAGAAGCTGATCGGCAAGCCGATCCCGCGTCTCGCGATCGAAGGGTTTGCCGCCGCTGCCTTCGCCGCCGGCGAAGGGCGCGCGCACGGCGGCCACCGCGAAGAGCGCGGGCGCGGCGGACGGGGACGCGGCGGTCGCGGGCGCGGACGCGATCGTGGACATGGACGCGATCATGGGCGGGGACATGAGCGCCGCCCCGAAGCGTCGCGCGCTCATCAAGATGCGCCCAAGCCTGAACATCGTCCTGAACAGCGCCCTGAACACCGTTCCGAACGCCGTCCCGAACAGCGGGCGGGCGAAACGAAGCCGGTCAAGAGCTTCGGCGATCACATGCCGGCGTTCCTGCGCCAGAAATAAGAGTGGGTGCCTACCGTCACTCGGCCGCCAGCGTCGCCGCGGGCGCGTCGCCGCGCGCGCCATAGATGTTGATGTATTTCAGGCAAATCACCCGCAGGCACGACGCCAGGTTCTTGTCGTTGGCGACCAAGCATTGGTCGTGGATGAGTTCGATGGTTTCCGGCAGCGTTCGCTTCGCGTCGCGCGCCATTTCCTCCAGTACGCTCCAATAGGCCCGCTCCAGGCTGATGGTGGTGCTGTGGCCGTGGATGCGGAAGCCGCGCTTCTGCGGGATGAATTCGTTGATCTGGTCGGTGGTGCAGGCGCTGAGCATGTGGCCCAGCGCGCCCTCGACCTCCAGAAAAATCGCCATGACGCCCTGCCTTTCCCCGCGGAATTCAACTTCTTAACCTACGGGAGCGGAACCGGAGACTTCAATACCCCGCCTGTTGGCAATAAATACTACCCCTCGTCCTTGGACCAACGTACGATTTCGGCCAAGTAACCCGCGATTTTCGCCCATGGACCTGTTCCGCAAGACTCTCGATCCGGTGATCGCGCTCGCGGCAATCGCCGTGCTCGATATCTTCTTGTTCCTGCTGATCGGCTCGTGGACCGTGGGCGGCGGCGAGACGATGATGACCGGCCTGATCGCGCGCGGCATCATGGGCGACGCCATCGAACGCATCCCGTTCTGGAACCTGGTGTTCGTGCCCGACGCCGGTTACTGGAAAATCTACATCAGCCTCGGCATGTTCTTCGGCGCCCTGGTCGGCGCGATCGCCAGCAAGGAATTCTATCTGCGCTTTCCGCGCCGCCTGTCCGAATGGGTGATGATCACCATCGGCGGGCTGCTGATGGGATTCGGAATCCGCTTCGCCTTCGTCTGCAACGTCTCGACCTTCTTCGGCCTGACGCCGGAAATGAACCTGGGCGGCTACCTGGCGGTGATCGGCATTCTCGCCGGCGCCTGGGTCGGCTCGCTCGTCTACAAGAAACTGCTCGAGGGCTAGCGCATGAGCGTCGTCGGGGAATGCCTGGTCGCCTTCGTCTTCGGCAGCGTCGTCGGCCTGCTGGTGCAGCGCTCGCGCTTCTGCAACACCGCCGCGCTGCGCGATGCCATGCTGTTCAAGAGCTTTCGCAACACCAAGGCGCTGCTGATCGCGATGATGATCCTGAGCGTCGGCTTCACCCTATTCATGACCTTCGGCCAGGGCCATCCGATGGAATTCGACGTCGGGATCAACTCGATCATCGGCCTCTTCCTGTTCGGACTCGGCATGGTGCTGGCCGGTGCGTGCACGGTGTCGACCTGGGTCAAGGCGGCCGAGGGCAACGTCGGCGCGGCCTGGGCGCTGCTGTTCACCTTCGTCGGCATGTTCCTCTTTTCGCTGGTGTGGTCGGTGACCTACTGGCCGCCGGCGCCGGCGAGCATGACCGGCCAGCCGAACCTGGAGGCGCTCCAGTTCGGCCAGGCCAACGCCGCCACCCTGCAGAAGAACCTCGGCATCCCGGCGGTGGTGTTCGGGACCATCCAGGCGCTGATCCTGTTCGCCATCTACCGCGCCATCCGCCG
The DNA here is from genome assembly GCA_016872535.1 of Rhodospirillales bacterium. Classification (NCBI taxonomy): domain Bacteria; kingdom Pseudomonadati; phylum Pseudomonadota; class Alphaproteobacteria; order Rhodospirillales; species Rhodospirillales bacterium. The sequence continues at coordinate 14,431 of VGZQ01000049.1, forward strand.
AAAGGAAGACGCCCAGCAGCTCAAGCACGACGCCACCGTCGCCGCCCACGCGACGGCCGCGCCCGCCGGCAAATCCGGCCGCGCCGCGGCCGAGTGAATCGAGAGGAAAGGAAAGCCCCATGTCCCTCTTCGGCTTCAAGGGCCATAAGGAAACCGCCGCCACCGCCGCGGTCGGCCGGATCACCCTCGCCGACGGCCGAACGGTCGCCATCGCGCGCCAAGTGGATTGCATCGGCGATTCCTGTCCGCGCCCGCAGTTGATGACCAAGAAGGCGCTCGGCCAATCCAGCCCCGGCGAGGTGGTCGAAGTGCTGGTCGACAACCCGACCTCGGTCGAGGCGCTGCCGCCGCTGTGCGCCGAACTGGGCGCGACGCACCTGGAAACGCGCAAGGCCGAGCGCTGCTGGCAGGTTTTCATCCGCAAGGATTGACGGAGACATCGACATGCACGGCGCGATCCAGATGCGTATTTTCGTCGGTGCGGTGGTGCTGCTGAGCGCGGCCGTGCTGGCGTACATTTACGCCTTTCCGCCGCCTTCCATGCGCGTGAGCCGCGACGGGGTGCCGCACTTCACGCCGCCCACGGTTCATCCCGAAACCGGCGAGGCGATCGAGGTCGACCGGCTGGTGCGCCATTTCAAGGGAGTGAAGCCATGACCTTCGATCTGCCGACCGTTCTGCTGCTGGTCGCGTGCCCGGTCGCGTTCTACGTCATGTACGTCAGCCTGCTGCACGACAGCCTCTAGACAGCACCATGGATCGCGCCAGCCTGATCTTCTGCGTCGTCGCCCTGTTCGCCTCCGTGGCAATCAGCGCCGCCGGTTACGCCGTGTTCGCGCTGCCGGGCGAAGTCGCCGCCGCCGCGCGCACGCCGACCCCGGCCGAACGCCTGGGCGAGATCGATCTCGGCGCCGGCTTCGGCAGGGTCTCGGTGCTCGACCTGATGGGCTACTACATGGAAAACCCCCCGGTCGCGGCGGCGCCGGGCGCGGCGCCCGCCAAAGCGCGCCGGTTCGGCGGATGCTGAGGCCATGCGCCGTCCGGCCGCCCTCGCCCTCGGCTTCGCGCTCTCCGTCCCGGCGGCGCACGCGAGCGACTTTTCCTACGTCCGCGACGCGGCGCCTCGGCTCGACGCGGGCGCGGTGGTGGTCGATTCCCGGCCGCTCGCGCTTTGCCAAAAAGGCAGCCTGAAGGGCGCGCGCTGCCTGCCGGCGAGCGATCTGCTCGGACCGCACCGCCGCCTTCCCAACCTGTTCGACATCCGCTGGGCGTTGGGCGCCATCGGCTTGAACGGGACGGAGACCGTGCTGGTGGCGGGCGACGAGCCGACCGCGCGCGATTTCGTGGCCGGGCTTCTCTATCTCGCGGGCCAGCGCGAAGTCGCCGTCTTGCGCGCGCCGTTCGGCCGGGATTCCAGCCATGCCGCTCCGGGCATCGGCCGGAGCCTCACCCGGGAAAGCATCTATCAAGCCCCGGCGCGCGACGAGTTGTGGCGGTTGCGCGGCGACATGGTTTCCCAACTGAAAGACACCCCGCCTCCCGCCCTGATCGACGGACGCAGCGAAAGCGAATTCTGGGGCGAAACCGTGCGCGCGGCGCGCGGCGGACGCCTGCCGGGCGCGGAGAGCGCCCCGGCGGCCACGGTGCGGGCGGCGCTCGCGCGTGGCGAAACCGTCGGCCCGCGAACGGGCGAGGCCGTGGTCTACGCCCATGACCCGTTCGACGGCATCGCCTTCTTCACCCTGTTGCGGGCGGGCGCCGGGATCGCGGCGCGGGTTTATCCCGGCGGCTGGGCGGAATGGGCCGCCGACGGGAGCTTGCCCGCCGACGCGGCGACCTACCCCGACCGCGTTGCCGCGATCACCGCCGTGAAACCGCCGGCGACCGCGTCCCGGGGCATATACCTGTTCGCGGGCTTGACACTGGCCGCGCTGTTCGGGATCGCCGGTTATTATCTCGGCCGACGCCGCGCGAGGAACGCATGACGGCGATTTTCCTCCACATCGCCACGCCCGCGGGCGGACCGGTCGCCGCCGCCCTGGCGCGCGCCTGCGCGCGGGCCGGCGTGGCCTGGAGTTGTTTCCTGACCAACGACGGCGTGCGCGCGCTGGCCGATCCCGACGTGGTCGCGGCGCTCAAGCCGGCGGCACGCGCGGTGGTGTGCGAGCACTCGTGGCACCAGCACATGGGCGGCGCGGCCTGCCCGGTGGAACTCGGCAGCCAGACCGTCAACAGCGCCCTGATGGCCGAGGCCGGGCGCGTGATCAGCTTGTAGGAGCCCGGCATGGGTCCGAAGAACATCCTCGTGCTCGGACGCCGCGATCACACCGAAGCGATGCGGGTGGCGGCCGGCCTGACTATTTTCGGCCACAAGGTGCGCCTCGTGTTCATGACCGGCCCGGTGGCGGAAACGGCGGAAAACGCGGCCAAGGCGGAACTGCTCGAGCTGTCCGACATCGCCCCCGAAACCACGGTCGCGGCCATGGCCGACCAGCTGCCGCTGCTCGACGCGGCCGGTCTGGCGGCGGCGATCGGCGCCGCCGACCGGGTGGTTAACCTGTGACGGGATGGAGACCATGCGCGTTCTGGTGCTGGACCTCGATATCTTTCCCGACCGCGCGACGGTGAACGACGCCGTCGCGCGCCTGGCCGGGAACCACGAGATCAGGCGGACAAAACCGGCGCAAGACGCCGGCGAAGCCGACTGGGACCGGATGTTGGCGGACATGCTCGCCGCCGATCTGGTGATCACGACTTGAACGACGAACGTCAACGGCAACGGACGCGTGGTGCGTCCATCAACGGGAGGGTAACCCCATGAGACGAATGTTTGCGTTTCTTCTGACCGCCGCGCTCGCCGGCATGGCGGGAGCGGCCTCGGCGGCCAGTCCGCTGGTCGACGTGAATTGGGTTAAGGCCAACGTCGGCAAGCCGAACGTCGTGTTTCTCGACGTGCGCGGCGAAGGCCGCGCCGACTACATCCGCGCCCACATTCCGGGCGCGATCTATTCGGACTACGCCAAAGACGGCTGGCGGGTGAAGGACAAGAACGGCACGCCCGCCATGCTGCCCGAGCCGGCGGCGATGGAAAAACTGATCGGCGGCCTCGGCATCGACAACAAGTCCCACGTCGTCATTATCCCGAGCGGCACCAACGCTCTCGACATGGGCACCGCCACCCGCATCTATTGGACCTTCAAAGTAATGGGCCATGACGAGGTGTCGATCCTCAACGGCGGCTGGCAGGCCTATTCGGTGGTCGACGAAAAGACCAAGCAGCCGGTCAACCCGGTCGAGACCGGCAACATCACGCCCAAGGCCACGACCTTCAAGGCTAACGTGCGGACCGACATGATTCCGACCAAGGACGACGTCAAGAAGGCGCTCGACGCCAAGGTGCCCGTGATCGACCATCGGCCGGCGGACTTCTACCTCGGCGTCACCCAGCATCCCTTGACCAAGCGCACCGGCACCATCCCCGGGGCCAAGAACCTGCCCGAGGCGTGGATCACGGAGAACAACAGCGGCAAGTTCCGCGATAAGGCGGCGCTGGAGAAGCTGTACGCGGCGGCCGGCGTGCCGACCAGCGGCGAGCAGTTGAGCTTCTGCAACACCGGCCATTGGGCGAGCCTCGGCTGGTTCGCCTCGTCCGAAATCATCGGGAACAAGAAGGTCAAGATGTACGACGGCTCGATGGTCGAGTGGGCCAACGATGCCAACCTGCCGATCGAGGCGAAGATCAGCGTCGGCAAATAGCCGCGTGGGTCGCTTACTGACCGGGCTGGCGCTGGCGGCGGTTGCGACCGCCGCCGTCGGCGTCGCCCGCGCCGCCGGCGAATATGAACGCCGCCTCGGTGCCGAGATCGCCGTTCTCGTCGGCGATGCCCGACGCCTGACCGAACCGATGCCGGAGCCGCAACGGGCCGGCATCGTCGAACGCATCGCCGCCGGCCTCGGCGGCCTTTCCCTGTTGATCCGCCAGGCGCGCGAAACCAACCCGAACCTGCCGCCCGTGCCGCGCGAGGACTTGGCGGCGATCCGCAAGGCGCTGGCGGAGCGCCAACTGATCGTCGTTCTCGCCGGACTGGCGGCGCTCGCGCGCAGCTATCCCTTCGATACCGCCGGGATTCTCCCCGCCGAGGCGACGCCGGAAAGGCTCGCCGCCGGCAAGGCGATCCATGAAACGACTTGCGCCGGGTGCCACGACCACACGGACGCGGGCGCAATGTTGCCGGCGCACGACCTGTTCCGATGGGCGCGCGTCATGCCAGAAGGCGAATTCGCCGCGCGCCTCTATACCGGCGTGCGCGGCGACGCCCTGACCGCGCTCGCCAATCCGTTCGGGACGGAAGACTTGGCGGCTTTATTCGCCTATTACCGCGCGGGACCGGAGAAATAATCGGCCCGATCCGATCCCGCCCAGTTCGGGGTATAATTATCCGCGTCCCCGGCCACCAAGGATATTTATGCCGCTCGTACTCACGTCATCCGCGTTCGCCGCCGGCGGGGAAATCCCGTCGCGCCATACCTGCGAGGGCGAGGATGTATCGCCGCCGCTCGCCTGGTCCGGTGCGCCGCCGGGCACAAAAAGCTTCGCCCTGATCGTCGACGATCCGGACGCGCCCGACCCGAGGGCACCGAAAATGACCTGGGTCCACTGGGTGCTCTACAACCTGCCCGGCGCCACCCATGCCTTGCCCGAGGGCGCGACATCCCGGAGCCTTCCCGCCGGTACCCGCGAAGGACTCAACGACTGGAAGCGGACCGGTTACGGCGGTCCCTGCCCGCCCATCGGCCGGCACCGCTATTTCCACAAGCTCTACGCTTTGGATGCGGTGCTGCCCGATCTCGGCCAGCCGACTAAGGCAACGTTGGAAAAGGCGATGAAGGGCCATGTGCTCGCCCACGCCGAACTGGTCGGGACTTATCAGAAGAAGACGCGCTGACGACGCGGTCGTTTATCCTTGCAGCGCCCGCAACACCGCGCCAGGCGCGCGATCAATGGCGAGCAGAAGTGCGCGCGCCGGACCCTCCGGTACGCGGCGGCCCTGCTCCCAGTTGCGCAACGTGTGCGGGCTGATCTGGAACGCGCGTGCGAAGCGGTCCTGGGACAATCCCGTCTTGGCGCGAATGGCGGCCACGTCGAGCGGCGTCACCGTCCGCAAACGGCCCTCCTTGAGCGCATGCCTGAAACCCACGGCGGCGGTATCGGTCCCGTCTTCCTTCGCCTGGCGGGCGATCTCCGCTTCGGTGGTCGCCTTCAGGATTTTTCGCCGGACCCGCGCCCGGCGGCGGGCCTCGTCAGCCGTGAATCTTGCGGTAGACATCGCGTTCCCTCCGGTTGGCCATGCGCGCCGAGATAATGCGGCGCACGCCATTGCGCCAAGTGTAGACGACGAACAGAACGTCATCGCCCGCGCGGCCAACGGCCCAGATGCGCCGCCCGCCGTAATCGGCCCGATCATCATCCATTTCCAACACCGGGCCGTCGAATATCCGGGCGGCATGGGCGAAGTCGAAGCCCCGGGCGCGCAGATTGGCTTCGCTCTTCGCCGCGTCCCACTCGAACATGGCTCATGCTAAGCCATTAGCTTACATCCGTCAATGGCGGAGGGCGCGCGCCCGCGCGCGTCAGCGCGCGGAATGATCGAGCGCGTGGCCAATCTGCTCGGTCATCGCGGGCCAGGAATCGGTCGCGCCGCTTTTGCGAAAGATCACCCTTCCCCGGCGATCGAGGATCAGGGTGGTCGGCACCTGGGCGAGCGCCACTGCGGTGCCGTAGGGAATCGCGCTTCCGTCGGCGAGATAGAGGTTGTTGTCTTCGCGCCCCTTGTTGCCGGAATCGGCGAAAGGCAGACGGTAATCGTTGCGCTCGGCCCAGCGATAACCGGTGGCGGCGTCCTCGCGGAAGTTGAGCAGCGCGAAAGCGATGTCGGCGCGATTCTTGAGGGAATCGTAAAGTTTTTGGAACGCCGGCATCTCGACCCGGCAGGGCGGGCACCAGGAGCCCCAGAACTGGAGAACAACGAGCTTGCCCTTCAGCGCGGCGATCGAAGTCTTGGTCCCGTCGCGCATCGTGAAGCCGAGGTCAAAATAGCGCGCGCCGGTTTCCCAGCCGACCGGCGCCTTGGCGTCATCGGCAGGTGACGGATAAGGCGCCAGCACTCCGGCCCATTGCGCGGGGTCGAAGACGATCCGGTCGTCCACGGCGTAGGGCACGCAATGGCTGGAAAGCCGATCGCACCGTTCGGCCGCGTCGGCGATCGCGTCCTCGGCCGAGGCCTGGCCCCTGGCCCAGGCCCACGAGCCGCCGGGGCCGATCAGGAATGCCTTGTGGTTGGCGGCCGCGCGGTATTCGCGGACGAACGCTTCCCGCCCCGCCTCGCCGAGATGAGGAATGCGCGCCGGATCGAACGGATCGGCGGCGAAGGCCGCGAGACTCCAGACGAGAAAAACGGCGAGTGGAAACCCGAGACGCGCGAGGATTCCGATTCGCGCCCGCCTGCCGGCGGAACCGGGCGTTCTCAGATGTAATGCTCCCGGAGCGGCGCGAAGCCGTTGAAGCCAATCGAGGCGTAGGTGGTCGTGTAGGCCCCGGCCGACATCAGCCGCAGCCGGTCGCCCGCCTTCAAGGCGTCGGGCAGCCGGTAACCGGCCTTCTCGTAGAGGGTGTCGACGCTGTCGCAGGTCGGCCCGGCGATCACCACCCGGCTGGAGCGTCCGCCGACGCCGGCGGCGCGGATGCGGTACTGGATCGCCTCGTCCATGGTTTCGGCGAGGCCGCCGAACTTGCCGACGTCGAGGTAGACCCAGCGGGACGCGTCCTTGTAGCCGCGCTTGGCCACCAGCACGACTTCGCTTTCCAACACGCCCGCGTCGCCGACCACGGAACGGCCCGGTTCGATGATCATTTCCGGCAGCGCATTGCCGAAATGGCGGGTCATGGCCTTCATGATGGTGTCGGCGAAGGCGCCGAATTCCGGGATGTCTTCGCGGTAGTGCGCCGGGAACCCGCCGCCCAGGTTGAGCATCTTGACCTCGATGCCGTGATGGCGGAGGTCGGAAAAGACCATCGCCGCGCGGCCGATGGCCACGTCCCATTGCATCGGGTCGGTCTGCTGCGAGCCGACGTGGAAGGAAAGCCCGTAGGCGTCGAGGCCGAGGGTACGGGCGCGGATCATCAGGTCGCGGGCCATGTCCAGATCGCAGCCGAACTTGCGCGACAGCGGCCATTGCGCGCCGCCGTTGGAGGTGATGATGCGGCAATAGACCCGGGCCCCCGGGGCGGCGCGGGCAAGCTTTTCGAGCTCTTCGGCGCTGTCGAAGGCATAGAGGTCGACGCCCTTGGCGAAAGCGCCGGCGATGTCGGCTTCCTTCTTGACCGTGTTGCCGTAGGAGATCGCCTTGGGCTTGGCGCCGGAGGCGAGGCACGCTTCCACCTCCTGCAGGCTGGCGGCGTCGAAGCAGGAGCCGAGCCCGACCAGCAGGTCGAGCACCGGGCGCGCCGGGTTGGCCTTGACCGCGTAATAAACGTCGGCCACCGGCAACTCGCGCTTGAGGGTTTGATAGCGATTGCGGACCACGTCCAAGTCCACCACCAGGCAGGGCGTGGGCGGGCGATCGGCGAGGAAGCGTTCGATTTTGGGGGTCATGGTCGTTTCACCGCACAGAGGCACGGACGCCGAACGGGCGCCGCGACACGGGCAAAAGCCTCAAGGGCGGGCGCAATTCGCGCGGCCCCTCAGGCGCGGTCCCGGCCCCGAAGGGCGGACCGCTTGACGATGTTTGCGGAAAGAACCGCCCCGGACTTTACGTCGGCCGGGCGGAATCCGCGGTGCGCATCAGACTGCAAAGCAGACATGGTGTCCCTCCAGTCGAGAACCATCCACCTTGCCGGTGACCCCGTCGCCGCATAAACACCCCTCATGATGGGGGCCAGAGGCACGTGCGCGTCCGCCGGTGGGCCCTACATAAGCCCATCGTGTCCGATTACAAGAAAAATTTTCACGAAAGCTTAATTTTTTCGCCGACACCGCGGCGACGACGCCACACCCGTCGACAGTCGCGCATGCGCGTTTGGTTTTTTCGGCGAGATTACGCCGTTTTCTTTGGCGCTGCCGGGATCATGCGCGCGACGCACCACGGCGGCCGTCGCTTGACCGGAGAACGCCGCCGCGTGCGCCACGGCGCGCCCCATCATGCGCGCGCGATGGAATCCGGTTCCGAGTCGGGTTAGGAAACAGCCTTTAGATCAACCCGGCGAGCGGCGACGACGGGTCGGCGTAGAGCTTCTTCGGCATGCGCCCGGCGAGGTAGGCGAGCCGTCCGGCGGCAACCGCGTGGCCCATGGCGCGGGCCATGCGCACCGGGTCCTTGGCCTCGGCGATGGCGGTGTTCATCAGCACGCCGTCGCAGCCGAGCTCCATCGCCTCGGTGGCGTCGGAGGCGGTACCGACCCCGGCGTCGACCAGAACCGGGACCTTGGCCTGCTCGACGATCAGGCGGATGTTGACCTTGTTCTGGATGCCGAGCCCGGAGCCGATCGGCGCGCCCAAGGGCATGATCGCGGCGGCGCCGGCATCTTCCAGGCGCTTGGCCATGATCGGGTCGTCGTTGCAGTAGACCATGACCTGGAATCCCTCGCGCACCAGGACCCCTGTTGCTTCCAGGGTCTCGATCATGCGCGGATAAAGGGTCTTGGGGTCGCCCAGGATCTCCAGCTTGACCAAATCCCAGCCCCCCGCCTCGCGCGCAAGCCGCAGCGTGCGCAGCGCATCCTCGGCGGTGTAGCAGCCGGCGGTGTTGGGCAGATACGTATACTTCTTGGGGTCGATAAAGTCGGTCAGCATCGGCTTCTTGGGGTCGTCCAAGTTGACCCGGCGCACGGCCACCGTGACGATTTCGGCGCCCGAGGCTTCCAGCGCCAGCCGGTTGGTCTCGTAGTCTTTATATTTGCCGGTGCCGACGATCAGGCGCGAGCGAAACCGCCGCCCGGCCACGGTCCAGGTATCCTCGTCGGCGGACCCCATGCCCTCGGGTGCCCCGCCGCCGATGAAATGGACGATCTCGATGCGGTCGCCCTCTCCCAGCGGCGTCGCTCCATAACGGGACTTGGGCACCACCTCGCGGTTGCGCTCGACCGCCACCTTGCGCGCGTCCATGCCGATCCGCGCCAGAAGGTCGGCGACGGTCAGGGGCGGATCGAAGATGCGCGCTTCGCCGTTGACGGTAAGTTGCATGGGCCTTGGCCTGTCCGGAACACGATATTCATGGACACGTTAATTATATTATTAAGTATGGGCTTCCATATCCCCCCGCGCAACGGGAGCGCGCGGGCGAATCCCCGCGCGCATTAAATAATGCGCCCCTATCGGGGCGAGGGAAATCGCATGGTTTGTGGCGCCGGTGCTCGGTGGTATAACGCAGCGGGCACGGTCCCGCAAAGGCAGTCATGGCGACGCGCATCCTGGTTCTCAACGGCCCCAATCTCAATCTGCTCGGCACCCGCGAGCCCGGCATCTACGGGCGCGAGACCCTGAAGGACATCGAGGCCGCCTGCCGGCGTCGCGCCAAGGCGCTGGGCGCGAGCGTGGAATTCCGCCAGAGCAACACCGAAGGCGAACTGGTGGACTGGGTTCAGCAGGCGAAGAAAAAATTCGACGTGCTGATCGTCAACGCCGGCGCCTACACCCACACCTCGGTCGCGCTGCTCGACGCGCTGCTCGCCTGCGACCTGCCGACCATCGAGGTTCATCTCTCCAACATCCACCGGCGCGAGGCGTTCCGCGCCAATTCCTACATCTCCAAGGCCGCCGCCGGCATCGTCATGGGCCTCGGCGGCAAAGGCTACGAACTGGCGGTCGAAGCCGCCGCCCATCTCGCCTCTCCCAAACCCAAGACCCGCAAACCCGGGCGGAGAAAACCCTGATGGCCGACGACAAGAAAAAAGAACCCGCCAAGGGCGCCGCAAGCGGCATCGACGCCGACAAGGTGCGCGAGCTCAACCGCCTGCTCGCCGAAACCGGTCTCGACGAAATCGAGTACGCGGGGCCCGACTGGCGCGTGCGGGTGGTGCGCCGCGCGGCCGCGCCGGCGCCTGTCGCGCCCGCCGCCGCCCCGACCGCCCCGGCGCCGGCCGCCGCATCGGTGCCGCAGGCCGCCGAATCCATCGCCAACCATCCGGGCGTGGTCAAATCGCCCATGGTCGGCGTCGCCTATACCGCGCCCGATCCCGCGACACCGCCTTTCATCCGGGTCGGCGACCAGGTGGCCGAGGGCCAGACGCTGCTGCTGATCGAGG
>VGZQ01000050.1 GCA_016872535.1 Rhodospirillales bacterium
GGTGACGGCGACTTCGTCCGAGGACGGGACCACGGCCCAGTCGGTCGCCAATCTCAACGTGACGGTGACGGGCGTTGCCGATATGCCGACGGTGACGGTCGCGAACGCGACCGGGGCGGAAGACACGGCGATCCCGCTGAACATCCAGGCGGCCTTGACCGACACGGACGGCTCGGAGAGCCTCAGCATCGTCGTCTCCGGCGTGCCGGCGGGCGCCGTGCTTTCGGCCGGCACCGACAACGGCAACGGCACCTGGACGCTGACTCCGGCGCAGTTGTCGGGCCTGACCCTCACGCCCGCGGCCAATTCGAGCGACGACTTCACCCTGACGGTGAAGGCGATCTCTTCCGAGGACGGTACGACGGCGACCGCGCAGCAGACCCTGAACGTGATGGTGACCGGCGTCGCCGACGCGCCGACGGTGACGGTCGCGAACGCGACCGGTGCGGAGGACACGGCGATCCCGCTGAACATCGCGGCGAACTTCGCCGACATGGACGGTTCGGAAACCCACACCATCACCATCGCCGGCGTGCCGGCGGGCGCGCGGCTGTCGGCGGGCACCGACAACGGCAACGGCACCTGGACTCTGACCCCGGCGCAGTTGTCGGGCCTGACCCTCACGCCCGCGGCCAATTCAAGCGACGACTTTACCCTGACGGTAAAGGCGATTTCGACCGAGGACGGGACCACGGCTCAGTCGGTCGCCAATCTCAACGTCACGGTGACTGGCGTTGCCGATACGCCGACGGTGACGGTCGCGAACGCAACCGGCGCCGAGGACACGGCGATCCCGCTGAACATCCAGGCGGCGCTCACCGATACGACGGGCGAGACGCTCAGCGTCACCATCGCCGGCGTGCCGGCGGGTGCGCGACTGTCGGCCGGCACCGACAACGGCAACGGCACGTGGACGTTGACCCCAGCGCAAGTATCGGGTTTGACTCTGACGCCGCCGGCCAACTCGGACGCCGACTTCACCCTGACAGTGACGGCGACCTCGTCCGAGGAGGGGACCACGGCGACATCGACCCAATCCTTTGCGGTGACGGTCAACGCGGTGGCGGACGCCCCGACGCTGACGGCGTCCGCGGGCGGCCCGGTCGTCGGCAGCGGCGGCACGGCGACCTACGAATTGAACCTGACCTCGGCGCTCACCGACACCGACGGGTCCGAAACCCTGAGCCTCAACATCGCCGGTCTGCCGGCGGGGGCGACCTTGTCGGCTGGTACGCATAATACCGACGGGTCGTGGACGCTGACACCCGCGCAGTTGAACGGGCTCGTCATGACGGTCAACGGTAGCGTAACCAGCAACTTCGATCTGACCATCAAGGCGACCTCGACCGAGGCGAACGGCGGCAGCACGGCCACCACCACCACGACGGTTACCGTCGAGGCGCCGACGTTCGGCGACACCATCACCGGCACGTCGTCCTCCAACATCCTGATCGGCGGTTCCGGCGCAGATACCATCACCGGCGGCACCGGCGGCGAGGACTTCCTGTTCGGCGGCGACGGTAACGATACGCTGCGCGCCAGCACCGACAGCCGCGACGACCGCCTGGTCGGCGGCGCGGGCGACGACAAGCTCTACGGCGGCGACAATTCCGGCGATCTGCTGGTCGGCGGCAGCGGCAACGACGAAGCCTGGGGCGGCGGCGGCAACGACATGTACGTCTTCCGCCAGGGCGAGGGCAACGACATCTTCCACGGCGGCGGCGGTACAGACCAGATCGTTCTGGTCGGCCCCAACGGGATCATCACCGACTTCTCGCAGGTGTCGATCACCATGACGAGCGGATCGTACTCGCGCTCGGGCAGCACCGTCACGTTCACCGGGACGGCTCCCGCCGGCTACATCACCATGGCCGACGGCAGCCGCTTGACCTTCGATGGCGTCGAAAAGCTGATGCTGCGGAGCGACGTCAGCTTCGACGACGGCTTCGAGGTCGTCTACGGCCCAACCTCGTCGGGCGGATCGATTTCGGGCGACGACGTCGACGGCAATTATTTCGGCAGCGCGGGCGACGACACCATGAAGGGCGGCGACGCCGACGACTTCATGATGGGCGGCGCCGGCAACGACAAGCTCGAAGGCAAAGACGGCGAAGATATTCTGTTCGGCGAGGCCGGCAACGACGAGATCAAAGGCGGCGATGGAAACGATTACCTCGACGGTGGCGAGGGCAACGACAAGCTGGACGGCGGAGACGGCAACGACAGGCTGCTCGGCGGCGCCGGCAACGACGAGCTCAAGGGTGGCGACGGCAACGATATTCTCGATGGTGGGGCTGGCAACGACGAGCTCAAGGGTGGCGACGGCAATGACACGCTCTACGGTGGCGACGGTAACGACTCGCTGTACGGCGACTCCGGCAACGATGCCTTGTTCGGCGGCGCCGGCAACGATTACCTGTCCGGCGGTTCGGGCAACGACATTCTGCGCGGCGGCGAGGGCAACGATACCCTCTCCGGCGGTTCGGGCGGCGATACCTTCATCTTCGATGCCAAGGCCGGCCGGGACATCATCACCGACATCAGCGGCCAGGATAAGATCGTGTTCGAAGGGCAGGAGTTCAATGCCCAGGATATGATCTTCTCCGAAAACAGCAGCGGTAACGTGGTCGTTTCGTTCCGGGGCGCGCCCGATACCTCGGTTACCTTGGACGGCGTGTCGATGCGCGATCTCAATCTCAACGACAGCAATCCCAACAACGACGGCTACTCCGTGACCCAGAGCGACGGCAAGGTCACGCTGGTGGTCAATCCCGACGATCGTTGCTGATACGAATATCCTCGTAATACGCGCCGGAGCGACTCTTCGCTCCGGCGCGTTCGTTTTTTCAAGCTCACGAATCTAATCTTGTTGGGACAGGCTCCCGGCCGGGAAAGATCGTAAATTATCCATGTTTTCCAGGCAGTTATATGATCGCCCGCGAATAATTTTCGCGCGCGAAACGATCGGTCGGCGTCGCTCGACGCTTTTCGGGCCGAGGGCAATCGGCATGCCTATATAATTTCCATGGGTTAGATGTGGCCGCGAGAGTCCTTCTTGGTTGCGGTCGAGGAGAACGGTCATGATGGTCAACATCGCCATGCCCCACGAGCCGACGGGCGCACCGGTCGCAATGCCTCCAGGCGTTTCGCTGGCGGAAGCCGAATTTGCCCAGGACGGCGCCGACCTGGTTCTCACCATGCCCGACGGCAATCAGGTGAAGCTCGAAGGTTATTTTGACCGGCCGAATCCGCCGTCGCTCGCTTCGGAGGACGGCGCGGTGGTTTCGGGGGACGTGGCCGTGGGGCTCGTCGCCGGTGCGCCAGTCGCCGAGGCGCTGGGACCGGTCGAAGGCTTGGTATTGGTCGGAACCGACGGCGCGGCCATCGGCCAGGTTCGGAATTTGAGCGGGGTTGTGTTTGCGGTTCGCCCCGACGGCACGCGCGTTTTATTGCAGGTGGGCGCGCCAGTCTTTCAAGGCGATATTCTCGAAACCGACGCGGAAGGCGCGGTCGGCGTGATCCTTGCCGACCAGACCACGTTCTCCATGGGCGAGAACGGCAAGATGGTGCTGGACGAGATGATCTACGATCCCGCCGCGCAGAAGGGCTCCGTCTCCATGTCGGTGGTCCAGGGCGTGTTCACTTTCGTCAGCGGCCAGGTCGCCAAGACCGACCCCGACGCCATGTCCCTGAAAACTCCGTATGCCACCATCGGCATCCGCGGCACCCAAGTCGGCATCGAGATCGCCGAAGGGAAGCCGATGAGCGTGGTGCTGATGGAGGAAAAGGACGGCTTCGTCGGCGAGGTGGTGATCGCCAACGCCGGCGGCGTGCGCGTGCTGAACAACGCCAGCGATTTCACGACGCTGACCAGCTTCAATCTCCAAGCCGCGCCGGTCACCACGCTGGCGGCCGCGCAGCTGGTGAGCATTTTCGCGCCGGCCCTGAAGGTCATTCCGCTCACCGGCGCCAACCAAAACGACTTCGGCTTGCAAGGGCAGATCGAACAAGGCGCCGCCGCCGCGGCCGAATTCGTGACGGCCGCCGGCCCCGCGACCCCCGCTGCTCCCGTCGCTCAACCGGTGGAAGCGAAGGAAAGCGTCATCAAGACGGTGGCCGGCGATTATGTCGCCGCGGGCGAACGCATCGCGCCGGTCGAGGTTGGTAAAGTGAAAGAAGCCGCGATTACGCCACCGTCCAGCGAACCCGTGGTCGAAACGCGGATTGAGACCGTTCCGCAGGGGACGATCAAGATCGAGCCCGTTCCGGCGGAGCCCGTCGGTGAGCCGGGCGTGATCCGGGGAACCGAGGGGCCGGACGTCCTGATCGGCGGCGCGGACGAAGACACCCTGCTGGGCGTCGGCGGCGCCGACTATCTCGAAGGCGGCGCGGGCGACGACATGCTTTCCGGCGGCGCGGGCGACGATACCCTCGTGGGCGGCGCCGGGAACGATACCGCCGTGTTCACGGGCAATTTCGCCGACTATACGTTCGTGCTCGGCGACGACGGCGTCCTGACGGTGACGGGTCCGGAAGGCACCGATACGGTTTCCGGCGTCGAATTTCTCAAGTTCGACGACCGCACGATCGCCACGTCCTCCTTGACGCCGGAAGAGCCGGCGCTCTCGATCGCCGATGCCGCGGGCGCGGAAGATACGGCAATTCCGCTCGATATTTCCGCCGTTGTCAGCGACCCGAACGAGGTTCTGACCGTGACCGTGGCCGGGGTGCCTACGGGCGCGGCGCTGTCGGCCGGGACCGACAACGGCGACGGAACGTGGACTTTGACGGCCGATCAATTGGCGGGGCTGACGCTGACGCCGCCCGCGAACTATAGCGGCACCCTGGCGCTGACGGTGACCGCGACGTCGAGCGAAAGCGGCCAAGCCGCGACCACCGCCGGGACGATCGCCGTGAACGTGACGCCGGTGGCCGATGTGCCGGTGCTGGCCGTGACCGACGCGACCGGCGCGGAAGACACCGCGATTCCGCTCAACATCCAGGCGGCGCCGACGGACGAGGATGAAACGTTGACCGTGACGGTGTCCGGGGTGCCGGCGGGCGCGACGCTGTCGGCCGGGACCGACAACGGCGACGGGACCTGGACGCTGACGGCCGATCAATTGGCGGGCCTGACGTTGACGCCGCCCGAACATTCGGCCGAGGATTTCACCCTCACCGTGACGGCGATCACGACCGAGGCGAACGGAGATACCGCGACGCGGACCGCGACGCTGGAGGTGAACGTCGTGGGAGTCGCCGACGCTCCCACCCTTTCCATGTCGGTGGGCGAAGGCGAAATCGCGGGCAATCCGGTCGGCTCGATCACCCTCAGCGTCGCCAAGGGCGGCGTGGGAAACACCGGCCAATTCGAGGTTTTCGTCGATGGCGTGTCGGTCGGGATCTTCACCACCGATGTGGCGCACGGCCGGACCGGAGGGTGGGACTCGATCACCGTCGAGGGGCTGTCCTTGGTGCCTGGGCAGAACCCGGAGGTTTCGATCCGGCCGACGTCTCCGAAATCCAACATTTACGTCGACAGCATTAGCGTCAACGGCCGCGTGCTGCAGGCCGAAACCGCCGGGTCCCTGACCCAGGGCGGCGGCGCCGTGACGGACACTTATGTGAAGCTGGCGGCGCACGGCCAGTTGAAATTCACCTTGGGCGGCGATGTCCTCGGCGGCGCCATGTCCTTCCCGGTGAACATCGAAACGGCGTTGGTCGATGCCGACGGGTCCGAAACCCTCAGCGTCGTCGTTGCCGGAGTTCCGGCCGGCGCGACGCTGTCGGCCGGGACCGACAACGGCGACGGAACCTGGACCTTGACCCCAGACCAGCTCGCAGGACTGACTCTGACGGTGCCGATGGAGGTGCAGGACAATTTCTCCCTGAGCGTGGCGGCGACCGCGACCGAGGCCGACGGCGACACCGCGACGACGACGGCGACGGCGGATGTCTTCGTACCGGCCTATGACGAAGGCGGCGGCGACGATATCGTCGGCGGCCCCGGCGCTGACCAACTTGTCGGCACGAGCGGTGACGACGTTATTTATGGCCGTGGCGGCGACGACGAGATCGAGGGCGGCCAGGGCGCCGATACGCTCTATGGCGAGAAAGGCGACGATGAGCTCATGGGCGGCCAGGGCGACGACACGCTCTACGGCGGCAAGGGCGAGGACACGCTCTATGGCGACCAAGGTGACGATACCCTGTACGGCGATTCGGGCGACGATACGCTGATCGGAGGCCAGGGCGACGACACGCTCTATGGCGGCAAGGGCGACGATACGCTCGAAGGTGGCCAGGGCGACGATGCGCTCTACGGCGGCAAGGGCGACGATACGCTCGAAGGTGGCCAGGGCGACGACGTCCTGACTGGCGGAGCGGGTCGCGATACCTTCCTCTTTGACGCCAAGGCGGGCAAGGATGTCATCACCGACATCATGGATCAGGACAAGATCGTGTTCGAAGGCAAGGAGTTCAGCGCCAGGGACATGGTCTTCTCCGAGAACGACGAGGGCGACGTGGTCATCTCGTTCGACGGCAAGCATGCGCCCGATACCGAGGTCACGCTTGAAGGCGTCAGCTTGAACGACATCAGCGACAGCTACACCGTCACCCAGTCCGGCGACCAGGTGACGGTCGTCCTCAAGATGGACGACGACAAGTCCTGACCGAGAGCTTAGCTCTAGGCCGCGAGTTCCTCGGGCTTCTCGCGGAAGTGGGCCCAGCGTTCCATGCCGCCCCGGTTCTCGAGGAAATTGATCAGGGCCGAAACCGACTTGCGGTCATAGCGCGTTTCCATCTGCCCGAGCAGGATGGAGCAACACTTCTCGAAGGTCATCGCGTCGCGATAGGCGCGCGGGCTGACCATGCCGACGAAGGCGTTGGCGACCGCCAGCATGCGGGCCGTGCGCAGGATTTCCTCGCCCTTGAGACCAAGCGGCCCCTTGCCGTCCCAGGTTTCGCCCATCTGCCGGATGGTTTCGACCACCGGCCCCTCGAAAATCACGCCATCGAGCAGGTCGGCGGCGATCAGATGGCTTGAGAAGAGCATCTTCTTCTCTTCGGCGCTGAGATTGGCGGTCTTGGTCAGCACGTCGGGCGGGATGAAGATCTTGCCGAGGTTCATCAGGCTGCCGGCGGTGTCGGCGGTCTTCATTTCCAGATCGTCGGCGCCCATTTCCTTGGCGATGCACTTGACCACTTCCGACACGCGGATCGAATGATTGGCTGAAAACGGATCGCGCCGGTCGACGACGCTGACCAGGGTGTCGATCAGCGAACGCAGCATTTTCTCGTTCTTCCGGCGCTCGCGAGTCAATTCCGATATGTCGTCGAGTATCATCAGAATACCGGGCGGGTAATCGCGGTCGCCGCGCAGGGGGACGTGGACGGACTTGATGACCTGAATCTCCGGTTCGCCGTCCTCCGGGCTATTCTCGGCCTCGAAGTAGTGGATGTGCTCCTGGCGTTCGAATTCGCGCAAGACCGATTTATTGATTTCGGCGAAGGCTTGCGCCTTGATCGGCCCGATCACCTGGGCCATGGTCTTGCCCATCATATCCTGGATCGGGATGCCCGCTTCGCGCGCGGCGGGCTCGTTGGCAAAGGTGTACTTGGTCTCGCCGTCGACCGCGACGATGACGGTCGGCTGGCTGTTGGTGACCAGGCGCATGAATTTGGACATATTCTGGAACCGCTCGGCGGCGATGCGGAAATTTTCCGCCGCCTCCAGCGCGCGCAAGCTGCTGCCGTGGCGCCAGACCGCAAAAATAGTCGCCGAAATGACGCCGAGGAACAACAGGAACACGGTCAATATCGTGGTCAGACGCGTGTCGGTCGCCGACAGGGCCTCGTCGCGCGAAACCTTGCGGATCAGGACCCATGGCGTATTAGCGATAGCGCGGGACACGACCAGCGCCTCGGCACCGGCGTAGTCGCGCTTGATGGCGAAACCACCGGGTTTTTCCAGCACCCAGGCGCCGTCGAGAGAAGGTGTATCGAGGGTCAGCGCCTTTTTCAGCGGCGGCGTGCCGTCGGCGAGCGGGGTGATGTACTGAACCGTCGGTCCTTCCTTGCGCACGAGGTAAGTCTCGCCGGTTTTTTCGGTCGCTCCCGGTTGTTTCAAACGGTCGAACAGGTCGTTGCCGAGCAGCCGGATGCCGATCACCGCTCCGATGCCCTTGGTGCCCGTATCTTGGATGCCAAAAATGGGCAAGGCGAAGCCCACGGCGGGCTGCGCGCTGGCGCCAAGATACACGTCGATCAAGGTCGGCTGGCCTTCGAGCGCCTTGGCGACGGCAACGCGCATGGCGGGCGACATGGGGGGCATGCCCGGCGAGCTGGAAATCGGGGCGCCGTTGGCATCCACCAATCCGATACCGGCGATGCCCGCGCGTTCGACATTGGCGGCGATTTCGCCGACCGCGGGCGGCGGCTTGAAGCCGGTTCGCTCGGCGGTCGCGATCAGCAGGTTGCGCAGGTATTGGGCTTGCGCCGCGGCTTCGGCGACGGCCGCCGTGCCCTTGGCTTGGGCCTCGACCAATTCGGTGACGTAAAGCTGGACCGAGGCGTTTTCCGCAACCTCGCGCAAATAGGTAAAATTCTGCTCTATCCAGTCATTGACGGCGGCGGCGCGGCTGTCGGCGACGATGGAGAGCCGCACCTGCCATTCCTGCAAGGAGCGCTCGCGCTCGTCGCCCACGAACTTGAACGTGAAAACGACGGCCCCCACGATCAACAGCAGAATCGCGCCGATGAAAGCGACGACGATCTTGTTGACGGGGCGCTTGGCGGATGGCGCGGCTGCGGCGGCCGCCGGGTCCGGATTGTCTTCGCTCATCGTCTTTCGGAAAAACCCATATTTTCCAGCATCCTAAGGTATCGTCGGCGGGAGGCAAGCGATTTAGCTATCCCGCTTGTGACAAGGGGTTAGGAGAGGGACGCCTTGCCTCTTCCCCGCGAAATGCCAGAATCGCAAGAATCCCAGCGTGTTCCTCATTGAACATGGCGGCAATGAATAAAAAATCGGGCTGGTGGACACACGGTGTCTTTGCTGGCGCGCTCGCCTTTGCGATCGTTTGGCCTGTGGTCCCGGTTTTCGCCCAGGCGTCGACGGTCGACCCGGCCGGCCAATTGCAACCGAGTTATTTCGGCACGCGCGAATTGCGGGGATCGAACCTGGATGCCTTCAAGCAATGGAAGGGAGCGCTCGACCGCTTCGCCAAGGAAAGCGCCGAAAAGCTCGAAGGCAGCTGCGAGGAAAAGCGCTTCAACGCCTGCAATTACCTCAAGCTCAAGCAGTTTCTCGATAGCCTTCGCGGCAAGGACCGCATGAGTCAGGTCGTCGCGGTCAACGCGCTGATCAACAAAGCCAAGTATGTTTCCGACGATTCGAACTGGAGCCAGCGGGATATGTGGAATTCGCCCGGCGAATTCATGGCGCGGTTCGGCGATTGCGAGGATTACGCCATCGCCAAGTACGTTGCCTTGAAAATGCTCGGCTTTTCGATGGACGAAAAGCGCGTGGTCGCGGTCAAGGATCTTAATCTAAAAGTCGGCCATGCGATCCTGGTCGTATTCGTCGACGGCAAGGCCTGGGTGCTCGACAACCAGATTCCGCAGGTGATCGAGGCGGCCAAAATCCGCCATTACGACCCGGTATTCTCGATCAACGAGAAATACTGGTGGCGCCATATGCGTTGAGGTTGCAACGCAACCCCGGCCCAAGTTTAGGTGTCGTCGCGCCGATCTCTGCCTGACCGGCGGGCGCCCTTGCGCCGATCGGCGTTCGACCGGCGGTCTTTTCCGGCGTAGGCGGTTTGCCCCCTGCGTCGCTCGTTTTTTTCCGAGGTGCTGGCGCGACGGTCGGAGCCGGTTCGGCGCGAGGAGGAGCGTGCCTTGGGCGCGGACTTGGACATGGACGTTTTATCCTTTGTTGTTTGAGCCGAGAACGAATGTAATAAAGTTCGGACCATTCCGCCATCGCTCCGAAAACAAAATACATGGCGGTTTCGGAAATGGATTGTACAGTCCCGCCGGCCGGCCGCGCGCCGGAATACGCCCATGACCGATATCGAAACCGAAGTCCGCCGGCGCCGCACGTTCGCCATCATCGCCCACCCCGACGCCGGCAAAACGACCTTGACCGAGAAGCTGCTGCTGTTTGGCGGCGCGATCCAGCTTGCGGGCGAGGTCAAGGCCAAGGGCGAACGGCGACGGGCCCGATCCGACTGGATGAAAGTCGAACGCGAACGCGGTATTTCGGTCGCAACGTCGGTAATGACCTTCGATTTCCAAGGGCACACCTTCAACCTGCTCGATACGCCCGGCCACGAGGACTTCAGCGAGGACACCTACCGCACTCTGACGGCGGTCGATTCGGCGATCATGGTTCTCGACGCGGCCAAGGGCATCGAGGCCCAGACC
This sequence comes from Rhodospirillales bacterium, assembly GCA_016872535.1. Classification (NCBI taxonomy): domain Bacteria; kingdom Pseudomonadati; phylum Pseudomonadota; class Alphaproteobacteria; order Rhodospirillales; species Rhodospirillales bacterium. The sequence goes on from VGZQ01000050.1 coordinate 10,432, forward strand.
CGCAAGTTGTTCGAGGTCTGCCGTCTGCGTGACATCCCGATCGTGACCTTCGTCAACAAGATGGACCGGGAAGGCCGGCATCCGTTCGAATTGATGGACGAGATCGAGAAGACGCTGGCCCTCGACGTCACGCCGGCCTCATGGCCGATCGGCATGGGCCGGTCGTTTCTCGGCTGCTATGACCTTAGGCGCGATCGTCTGGCCCTGATTGCCAAAAGCAAAGCCGGCGCGCTGCCCGCGGCGGGCGAGATTTGTCACGGCCTCGACGATCCCAGGCTCGAATCGCTGTTGCCGGCCGATGCCCTGGCGACGCTCAGGGAGGAAGCGGCTATGGCGCGCGGTGCCTCACCGCCGTTCAACTTGACGGCCTATCGCGAAGGCCATTTGACCCCGGTATTCTTCGGCAGCGCCATCAACACCTTCGGCGTGCGCGAATTGCTGGAGAGCTTGGCCGAGATCGCGCCGTCGCCCCGGCCCCAGGCAGCGGTGGAGCGCGCGATCGAGCCGACCGAGCCCAAGGTCAGCGGTTTCGTCTTCAAGATCCAGGCCAACATGGACCCCAAGCATCGCGACCGCACCGCCTTCGTCCGGCTCGCGTCAGGTCGTTTCCGGCGGGGCATGAAGCTTTATCATGTCCGCTCCGACAAACAGATGATCATCCATAACCCACTCATGTTTCTCGCCCAGGATCGGGAGCGGGTCGACGACGCTTGGCCCGGCGATATCATCGGCATACCCAACTATGGAGGGCTTAGGATCGGCGACGCGCTGACCGAAGGGGAGGCGCTGCATTTTACCGGTATACCGAGTTTCGCGCCGGAACTGCTGCAAAAAGTCCGGCCCGAGGACCCGCTCAAGGCCAAGCACCTCGACCGCGCGTTGCGCCAACTGGCCGAAGAAGGAGCGGCCCGGGTTTTCAAGCCCGCCTTTGGCGTCGATTGGATCGTCGGCGTGGTCGGACCGCTGCAGTTCGAAATTCTCGCCGACCGGGTGCGGACCGAGTACGAAATCGCGGTCCGGTTCGAGCCGACCGAATTGCTGACCGCGCGCTGGCTGCGGGCGCCGGACGCAGGCGTGCTCAAGCGCTTCGGCGACGCTAACCGCGCCAGCATGGCCGAAGATCACGACGGCGACCCGGTATTTCTCGCCCGCAACGCGTGGCATCTGGAGCGGGCGGCGAAAGACTGGCCGGAGATCGGGTTCCTCAAGACCCGCGAACAGGCGCATTGATCCATGTGGTATCACCCCAGGCCCGATCTTTCGCTCAAGCCCGCGCTCGAGGAATTGTCCCGCCGGGACGCCGACATCGCGCGGGCTTACGCCGTCTGCGGTTTGCCGGAAACGCGCAACCGCAAGCCGGGCTTTTCCGGTCTGGTGCGGATCGTGGTCGGCCAGCAGGTCTCCGCCGGCGCGGCCCGCGCCATCGCCGAACGCCTGGATGCGGCCGTTGCGCCGATCACGCCCGCGGCGATGCTCAAGGCGACGGACGCGCGTCTGCGCAAGGCGGGCCTGAGCCGCGCCAAGATCGCTTATCTCAAGGGCTTGGCGCGCGCGGTCGAGGACGGCGCGCTCGACCTCGACGCCATAGCCCGCCAGGACGACGACGAGGCAATGGCGAATCTCCGCGCCCACAAGGGGATCGGGCGATGGAGCGCGGAATTGTACCTATTATTTTCCTTGCGCCGGCCCGACGTGTGGCCGGCGGGCGATTTGGCGGTGCGGGCGGCGGTCAAACGGCTCAAGAAGCTTCGCGCCGTGCCCGATGAAAACCGCATGGACCGCATCGCCGAGCCGTGGCGGCCCTATCGCAGCGCGGCCGCGCTGTTCCTATGGCATTACTATCGCCATCCCGGTGTTACGTTTTGATACACACCGGGCGGATTTTTTCATTATGTTTTGCCCCGACTTGGACAAGGAGAGTTCGATGCTGAAGGCAATCAACTTTGCGGCGGCTGTTCTGATCGTCTTCGCCGCGGACACCGTCGTGGCGCAGGGCGTCGGTCCTTACGCCGGTGAGCAACCGCCGGTGATCAAAGCACTGTCGGCCGAGGAAACCCGGGATCTCTTGGAGGGTCGGGGAATGGGTTTGGCCAAGGCGGCCGAACTCAACCGCCATCCTGGCCCGATGCACGTTCTCGAGCTTGCCGGATCGCTTGGTTTGTCCGAGGCCGAGAAGGAGACGGTGAACCGGGTATTCGAGGCTATGCGCGTCGAAGCACGCGCCCTGGGGCGGGATATCGTTGCGGTCGAGAGCGAACTCGATCGCCTGTTCGCGCGGGGTTCGGCCGATCCGGCGGCGGTCGGCGAAATGACAGCGAAGATCGCCGCGTTGCAGGGACGGCTCCGCGCGGTGCACCTTAACGCGCATCTCGCCATCCGGCCGATGCTGGCATCCGAAACAATTGCCCGCTACGACGCGCTGCGCGGCTACGCGGATAATACCGGTGGCGGGCGCGTTCCCGACACGCAATCGCATAGGCACTAGCCTATTCTTCGCTGAATGTCCCCGGGCGCGGCACGATTCCGGTGCCGCCGCAGATACGGCACATGACCGATTGATCGGGGCGGTACTTGTCGGGCTCGCGTCGGAAGTCGCCGCTCCGCTGCGCCGTCACCATGCCGGTGCCGGCGCAGGAGGGGCAGTTCCGGAACTTGGCAAGCGGCTCGTCGTTAGCCGGCCGGGGCGGTTCGGCAGGCATGTCAGGCGGGCGCGGCGGGCGGCGGCGCGGGCGGACGGGGCAGCGCCACGTTAGCCTCGTGCAAGGCCTTGAGGAACGCGGCATTAACCGCGTGCCGGGCCGTGAAATAGCCGCTCGCCGGAACCCAGTAGCGAATGCCGAGCACGACGCCCGTCGGCGTGAAATCGTGCACGCCGATCTGCGGCGAAGGTTCGCGGGCGACATCGGGAAAGTCGGCGATCGCACGCTTGAGCGCCGCCACTGCCTTGTCCGCCTCGGCGGAAATCGAAATGGGAATCGTCATTTCCACGATCCGGCGCACGCCGAAACTGGTGATCACCTCGCCGACGATTTCCTTGTTGGGGATGGTGATGACTTCGCCGTCCTCGCCGCGCAGGGTGGTGCTGGCGAGGGTCACCTTTTCGACGATGCCGCTCACGCCCTTGACGGTGATGACGTCGCCGACCGTAAACGCCCGGCCCATGATGATGGAAAGCCCGGCGCCGTAGTTGGACAACGGTCCCTGCAGCGCGATGGTGGCGCCGAACGCGGACGCGCTGGCCAGCGCGATCAGGGGCGCGATGCTGATGCCGAAATTGCCGAGGGTAATGACGACGACCAGGCCGATGGTGACAAATCGGGTCGCGGTGCCGAGCAACTGGGCCAGCGGCACGTCGATTTTGCGCCGCATCGCCAGGTCCGTCGTCCTAAGGCCGATCCAATTGGCGAGCTTGAGGCCGATGAACAGGACGACCAGAGCGCCGATCGCCTGGAAGCCGTAGGCGACCACGAACTTGACGACGACGTCGAACAGCTTGCCGACGGATTCGATGGATTCGTCCATTTCGGATCCCCAGATTCGCGAAGGTCAGCCGGCCGGCATGCCGCGAGCAAGGGCGCCGGGCCTGGCCGCGTCGCGCGGATATTTCGTCATCGGCCGAAGAGCGAGGGAGGGGATCATTCGAGTGGCATCTTTCTCTTCCGAAGGTAGCAAAAACCTGATCTGAAGAGAAGATAAGGGCGTTTCGACCGGCTTTGCTTCCCCATGCGCGGCGTTGCTATAAAGAAAGACGGGCGGAGAACATCGATGAAGCATCGGCTGCGTTACGGCGACTTGCTCAGCCACATTCGTCTCGGACAGCGCGTGTTCAGCTACAACGACGTGGCACGCGCCGAACCGACGGGCCGCCGGCGCTACCGCCTGCGCAAGGTCGATTATTACCGTCTGCTGGCCCCGTATTTCGGGTCGCGCGCGCGCGAACAGGTGATGAACGTTCTGCCGGTCGTGGCGGCGTTGGCGCTGTTCCAGGTTTTTCTGCTTCGAACTCCGCTCGAGGGCGCGACGGCCATCGGCGTCGGCATCGCCACCATCGTCTTCGGCCTGCTGTTTTTTTTGGACGGCCTCAAGCTCGGCCTGATGCCGCTCGCCGAAAACATCGGCTACGGTCTACCGTCCCGATGTTCGACGGGAACGATGCTCGCCGTTTCCTTCGTGCTTGGGGCGCTGACGACGTTTGCCGAGCCAGCCATCGGCGCGCTGCAGGCGGCGGGAACCCTGATCAAGCGAAGCGAAGCACCACTGCTGCACAGCCTGCTCAACGACCATCCCTTCGCGGTCGTCAGCGCGGTCGCGATCGGGGTCGGCGCGGCGGTGGTGCTGGCCAACATCCGCTTCCTCTATGGGGTGCGGCTGAAGACCCTGGTTATTCTGACGTTGATCCCGGCATTGGGGTTGACGGCCTATCTGGCCAACGACCCCTTGCACGCGCCGGTGCTCGGTCTCGCGTGGGATTGCGGCGTAATCACCACCGGGCCGGTGACCGTGCCGCTGATGCTTGCGATCGGCATCGGGCTTTCCGCCGCTGCGGGAAATGAGGACAACCCCTTGTCGGTTTTCGGAATCGTGACCCTGGCGTCGCTGTTTCCGGCCATTGCGGTCATGACGCTCGGGTTGGTCGTGACGGGCGATAGCTCTTCCGACGCGGCCGCCGCGCCTGTCGCCCCTTCCGTCTGGATCGACGACCCAACTCTCGCGGCGGTATTCGGCGCGGTGAGGGCGGTATTGCCGCTGGTTTTGTTTCTTTTCGTGCTGCAACGCTTCGTAATCCGCTCGCCGTTGAGCGACCGGACCCGGATTATCTACGGCATGGCTGCGGCGTTGCTCGGAATGATATTGTTCAACCTCGGGCTGGTCTTCGGCCTTTCGCCGCTCGGGTCCCAGGCAGGCGAAAATCTCCCGATGGCGTTCGTCGCCACCGAAGGTGTCGCCGAGGCGCTATATCCCTACGCCATCGGCTTGGCCATCGTTCTCGTCTTCGCGTTCCTGATCGGATTCGGAGCGACACTCGCGGAGCCGGCGCTGAACGCCATGGGCCTGACGGTGGAAACGCTGACCGACGGGGCCTTTCCTCGCCGTCTGCTGATCCGAGTGGTGGCGCTCGGCGTTGCCGTCGGGATGACCGTGGGCGTAACCAAGATCCTGTTTCATGTGCCCCTGGCGGTGCTGCTGCTGCCGGCTTATGCGGTTGCCCTCGCGCTGACGGTGTTCAGCAGTGAGGAATACGTCAATCTGGCGTGGGACAGCGCCGGCGTCACCACCGGCCCGGTGACCGTGCCGCTGGTATTGGCGTTCGGTCTCGGCGTCGGCGAGGCGGTCGGCGCGCCCGAGGGGTTCGGGGTACTGGCGATGGCGGCGGTCGGGCCGATCATCTCGGTCCTAATCACCGGCAAATGGATCGATTGGATGGTGCGGCGCAAGATCGCAGTCGACGTCGCCAAGGAGGCCGGGCGGGCATGAGCAAGGACATCATCGTTTTGACCGATGCGGCTCTTCTCACCTGCATCGTCCAGCGCGGCGCGGGAGAAGTGGTGGTGAACGCGGCCATGCAGGCCGGAGCCCAGGGCGCGACGTCGTTTTTCGCCCGAGGCACCGGCGTTCGCCAGCGGCACCTCGGAGTGCTCGGGATCACCATTAACGACGAGAAGGAGGTCGTCTATATCGTCGTGCCGAGCGATCAGGCCGACTATATCTTCGAGAAAATCTATTTCGCGGCCAAGCTGGATACGCCCGGCATGGGGATCATGTATATGTTCGAGCTGGAAAAAATGGCGACTTACATCCCTCCGGAAATCATCGCCAAGATGGAAGAATCGTGAGCGACGAAATGCCCGCCGGAAAGGGCTCTTTCGCCGTGCGCGGGTTGAGCGCGCCGCGATTGATCACCTGCATCGTGCGAAGCGGAAAAGGGCAGGTTGTTGCGGAGCATCTTCGCCGCGCGCTTGGCGTCGATAGCGTCATGTTCCACCACGCGCGCGGATTGGGTATCGGAACCAATCGCCAATCGGGATTTCATGAAGAGCGCGAAGTCGTCGAGGCTTTGGTTCCCGCCGAAAGCGCGGATGCGACGTTCGCGGAAATCTATCATTTCGCCGAACTCAACCGTCCCCATAACGGGCTGATTTTCATGACCCGGTGCCGGCGCGGTATCCCGATCGAATTGCCCGAACTGCCGGACGAGGAATGACAGGGCTTGGGGTGCGTGGCGCGCTACGCCACGCTGCCGTAGCTGGAATCGATCGCGCCCGGCGGCACTTTCAAGCCGGCAAGCCGACAACCTTGCGCCACCGGCCCCCTTGGCATGATGGCGTAAAGGAATTTCAAGCCGCCTTTGTAATGAAACTTCTCCTCTAGCGCGTCGTGCAACTTGAGAAGGTTGATCGGGGTGTTTTCGCCTTGACGGGCGAAAAACTCCTGCAGCGCGCAGATCAACTCCAGATGCGTTTCCTCGAATTCCAAGTTTTCCTCGCGCGCCGTGTCGCGCGCCGAGGACAGCGACCATCCCGGCGGGGCGTAGCGGAACATCTTGTTGACGCTTTCTTCTTCTTGCGTGCCGATGATCGCGTCCAATAATTCGCTCATGACGGCCTCCTTTAGGTACATCCGTTTTGGGGGAATCATACCGGCGGATGCTTGCGACGAGAAGCGAGGATCGCAAGTGCCGGATCGGCCGGGATTTTTTCGAGTGGTTTGTCGAGAATGGTGCCGGGTGCAGGACTTGAACCCGCGACCTTCGGTTTACAAAACCGCTGCTCTACCAACTGAGCTAACCCGGCCCGGCGCGCCATCGGCCCACGTAGGCGCATCGGCGTTTTTGAAAATACTACTTTTTGCTTTCCGGCGACAGGGTTCCGCCGCACGGCCATCCGGTCAATTTTCGCGAAACAGGCGCGCCAGCGTGTCGATGTGATCGCGGAGCGCCCGGTTGCGGGCCTTGTCCAGCACGGGATCGGGGCCGGGCCGCCAGTCCGCCGATTCACGGGCGAGGGCTTCGGCGAACAGCCAACGGTGCGGAAAACTTTGGCCGGCGAGCTTGTAGACCGCGTGTATTTGACCCGCGGTCAGCCGGGCGTATTCCTTCGGACCGAGGCGCAGCGGTTGAACCTTTACGGGATCGAGACGCGCGGCTTCGATCAACTGGGCGATGTCGCGCCGGGCCAACGCACTGGACGCGACATCCGATTCCAACTGCGCGGACGAATAAAAGGATTGGCCGTTGAGACGGTCGAGCACCGCACGCGGCAAGCCGGCGTGGGCCAAGCGCTCGATGGCCGCGGGGGTGAATTGGTAGCGCGCGGAATCGTAGACCACCTGATTGAAGACGTTCTGCAGAACGAACAGGCCGACGAAACAGGCGATTCCGGCGAGAGCCGGCGTCATCGCCCAGCCGACCCCGATCCGTCCGAGCATCCCCCAGCGAATATGATGGCGGCCCTTGACCATGGCGACTCCGAGCACGGCGCCGACGATCACTTCGGAACTCGAAATCGGAACCAGCGGAATGGTCGGCAGTCCGACATGGGCGAGCAGACGCTCCAGTCCCTCGGACGCGAACAGGAACAGCACGAGCGAATGCGCCATCACCACCACCCAGGCGGAAACGGGGGAAAGGGTATAGAGGCCCTGGCCGATGGTGTGGACGACCTTCGCCGAATACGTATAGACCCCGACGGCGATGGCGATACCGCCCAGCAAAAACAATTGTTGCGCCGGAGAGACGGTGAACAGCCCCGCCACCTGGAATTCGACAAACGGCGAAGCGGGAATAAAAACGCCGACGACGTTGGCGATATTGTTGGCGCCGAGGCTGTAGGCTCCGAACGCGCCGGCGAGGATCAGGCCAAGCCGGGTGTAGGCGTCGAGGAAGAGCATGTGGGGCTTGACGATGCGTAGCAGCCGCGCAGTGAGATAAAACAGAGCAATCGCGAACACGGCCGCGAGGATCGGTCCCAAAATCCAGCCGATCATGATTTTTATGAGCGAATCGATGTCGGTCCAGGTCGCGCTGAAGACGTTCCAGCCGACGATGGCCCCGACGATGGCGTGGGTGGTCGATACCGGCAAGGCGGCGCGGGTCATGATCCAGACGGCAATCGCGGCCGCGAGCGCGACCATGAAGGCGCCCGCCAGGGTATTGACGGGCCCCAACTTGCCGATGGTTTCCGACGTACCGCCGCCGCTGAACACGGCGCCGAGAATGACGAATACGCTGCAAATGGCGGCGGCGGTCGAAAACCGGATCATCCGCGTTCCGACGGCCGTGCCGAAGATATTGCCAAGATGATTGGCGCCGAGCGCCCAGCCGAGGAAGAGCCCGCTGGTCAGGAAAATGATGACGACGATATCCATGGATCGAGATGACGCCGAGCCCTAGACCGTCCGCTTGATGGTGTAGATGGCAAGCCGGTCGGCGACATCCTCCGCCTGGTCGGCGATATTATCCACGGATTCGACGAACGAGCGCAGGTGCACCTTATTGGGCAGCGGCAACTTCGAGCCGAAGATCGCGCGCTTCAGCTTGGTGCTGAGCTTGTCGGCTTCTTTTTCGTAGAACATGACCTTGTGATTGTGGTCGGGGACCGCCTCGATGTTGCGGAAGAACGCGCGCGCGGCCTTGACCAGTTCGTCGACCGACAACACCACCCGGTCGGTCAGTTCGATGAAATCGACCCGATACTCTTCGGGAACATCGGGCGTTTCGATGGAAAATCCCCAAAGCGCGCCTTCCATCAGGTTGAGAACGGAATCCATGGTTTCGAGCAGGCCGAGAACGTCGCCGCGCGATTCCGGGATCAGGGTTTGCGAGTAAAGCTTCGTTTCGATCGAGCGCCGGAGCGTATCGGCGGTGTTTTCGAGCGAATTGACGTGATAGAGCTTTTCCTCGAACTCGGCGGTCGGGCCGTGATTCATGTAGATCTGCACGCCGAGACGAAAGGCGAGGCCGCCTTCGGAAATCTTGTTGAGAAACTCGTCGATCTCGTTTTCCAGTTCCCGGGTGCGGCGAAAGAGGGCGAAATCCTTGGTTGCGGGCATTTGAACGCGTCCTTTTTTTGCAGATTGGACCATTGTCGCGAGGGTCGCAACGTTTCACCGTGCATTGCGGGTTTATTGCCACGCGCGCCTCACTTGGCCACGCCTACAGACGAATCGTGCCTGGGCCCGCCGAAATTGCCGGGCAAGCCGTTCGGTGTAGTGGGTTTCTCGAAAAATCTCGAAGAGATATCTACTGTCGATCCATGGTTTTGATTTAATTTACACATTAATAAATAATAATATTAGAAAAACGTATTATTATTGAAAGATAAGCGTGATATTGCGAGTGTTTATATAATCACTTGTTAATTTTAGAGCATTTCCTTACAAGGTTCAGGGAGACGCGACCTCCAAAAATACAATACGGGGGCGATAAAGGGGATGGCTCAAGTCGCTTCGTTCATCGTGCGTTAAGACTGCGGCCGGATGTTCCGGCCGCGGGGTTGGCGTTTGCGTTTGGCGGCACGTTGAGGATGGTCTCGGCGGCGCTGGCGGATCGAACTCGGTACGCAATCAAAAGCGGGGGTATTCACATGGTTTATACGCGCAAGAGCCCGGCCTTGCTGATCATCGGCTTGGTCCTGCTCGCCTATTGGTTCGCCGTCAACGGCGGTTACATGGACGGGGTGCTGAAGTACCTCAACACCACGCGGATCAAGCCAGAGATGATTCAGCTCAGCTTGATCTTCGGGCTGATCGGCACCGGCGTCGGCCTTTGGCACCTGTTTGGCACTCATACGGAAGGGGACCTCGACTACTATTCCTCGACCATCGCCGGCGGGATGTTCATCCTCGGCGTGGCGATGATCGTGAAGTGGTATCTCGATCCCGCCGTGGCCAAAATCAGCCGCGAAATCGGGCCGGTCATCCCCGGCAAGCGCTTCATCCACGACGTGTTCGGACTGAATTACATCGTGCTCGGCATCGTCGCCGGCATGATCATCGTCAACGTGTTCAAGATCCCCGGTTGGGCGGAGAACGGGGTGCGCCTCTCGCGCCTCGGCCTCAAGACCGGGGTCATCCTGCTCGGTGCGCTCTACAGCCTGGGCGAATTGGTCGCGCTCGGCAAACTTTCGGTCGTGCTGATCGGATTCTTCGTCCTCGGTTCGGTTTGGCTGGTGCTGTGGATGGGCGCGCGGCGCACCATTCCCAATTCCATGGGCGGGGTCCTTTCCGCCGGCGTCGGCGTGTGCGGCGTTTCGGCGGCGGTGGCCTCGGCGCCGGTGGTCAAGGCGCGATCCGAAGACGTCGCCTACACCATCGGCACCATCCTGATCTGGGGCGTGGGCTGCATGTTTATCTTTCCGACCATCGGCCATCTGCTCGGCATGGGCTACGTCCAGTTCGGGGCCTGGGCCGGCACCGGCATCCTCAACTCGGCCCAGGTGGCGGGCGCCGCGCTCGCCTTCCAGCCGACCGGCATCGAAACCCTGAAGGTCGCCGAGATCTTCAACATCACCCGCGTGCTGTTCCTGCCGATCATCGTGCTGTGGCTCGCCGTCTGGTACGTGCGGCGTGAAAGTGCGGCCGGCGTCGCGGTGCAGCAAGTCGACACCAGCCGGGTTATCTTCGAGAAATTTCCGCTCTTCGTGCTCGGCTTCATCCTGATGTTCGCGCTGTCCTCGACCGGCATCTTCGCGCCGGCGCAGCATTCCGGGGGGCGTTACTTCGACAACGCCAAGACCAAACTCCTGGAAGCCAAGGATTTGGGTACGCTCAGCGCCGAAGCCGGCAAGCTCCAGCGCGAAGACCAGAAGCAGGCCCTGGCGCGCTTGATCGAGACAAAGAAGACCCAGAGCATCGACCATGACACCGTGCTGCGCGGTATCGTCAACTCCGGCGTGCTGTCGCGCGAAGCCAACACAATCCTAACCCGGATGCACAACGCCGTGTACCACACGTCGAAGAAGGTCGCGGCTTTCCGCGATTGGCTGATCTGGCTGTTTGCTTTCGGCCTCACGGGCCTCGGCATGCAGATCACCATCGCGGCCATGAAACAGGCCGGCGGCCAGCCGTTGGTCATCGGCGGCGTGGTCGGCACGGTCAAGGCCGTCGGCTCGCTGATCGTGATCCTGCTGTTCGTTCGCGAAACCATCTGAGGGGGAGGAAACCGTCATGACCGACCCGAAAAGCCAGAATATCGACGTCCAGACCACCGAGAGCGGCTTCAAGTATCATCGCGGCTCGGCGCTCACCATCTTCAAGAGCGACCGGCACGAGGACTTCATGGCGCTGGTCTTCGCGGCGACTATCGCGTTCGGCATCTATTTCTTCATCAACTGACCGGAACGCGCTAGCATCGGCCCGGCGGGCGCGGCGAGCGTCCGCCGGGTCTTTTTTCGTATGGATATCGACATGCAGGCGCGGAGAATCCTGCTCGCCAGCCACGGCACGCCCGGCGCCAGGGCCGCCGAGACGGCCGCATTCGCGCTTTCGGCGCCGGACGGGCAAATCCATCATCTGGTCGTGGTGCCGGATTTTTGGAAAGGCATGCTCGGCGACGATTGGCTCAACAACGCCGCCGTGCACGTCCGTTTCGGCCGTTACATCGAAGGGCAACTCGAGCGCGAAATCGTCGCGCACGCGGAAACGGTCGCGGCGGAAGCGAAGCGGCGCGGATTCGGCTACCATTGCGAACTCAGTTTCGGCAAGCCGGCGGAATGTCTGCTGGCGGCGGCGGATCGCGACGGATTCGATCTGGTGGTGATCGGCTCGCCCCGGCCGAAGGGCGTGCCCGGCCTGCGCTCGCGCCTGGAATTGGACGTTCTGGCGAAGGGTTTGACGGTGCCGCTCTGGATCGAACCACATCCGGGCCGGAACCGGGGTGGAAGTCAATGACGACGGAAAATCCCGGAATTTTGTCATCCCTCAAGGATTCGAATTCGGCGGACGAAGACCGGCGCGACCAGGCTTGGGTGCGCGTCAAGACGGAGCTTTCGCCGGAGGAATTGCTCGCGTTCGTGCAGGAGGATCCGGAGCGTTTGCTCAGGATCAATTCCATGTACGAATTTCTCGAATGGCGCGGCGCGGGGCGGGATTCGTTCGTGTTCCGCATCCGCAATCTCGCCAACGGACGGATTGTCGAAACGACGGCGGGCGTGGAACGTTTGCCCGACGGATTGATCGTTCGTTACGGCGGCGGCCTCAAGGCCTCGACTTCGTTCCATGTCGTGCCGTCGGCGAACGGTCAGGCCGAATTGCTGATCACCGACGACTATTCGCGCGTTTCCGAGGCGGAACGCGCGGCGCGCACCGCCGAGGTGGACAATAGTCTCAATTGGTGGGGCCAGGATTTCTACCGTTACTTCCGCTACCTGCGGCGCTGGTCGTGGGTGCCCGGTTGGCGCTGGTACATGGAGCGGGTGTGGAAGCGGATGAAGCCGATGGGGCGGCGGGTCGTCTACATTTTCTACGTGGTGACGGTGGTGGAGATTGTCGCCGTCATTTTGGCGGTGATTTTGTTCGGGCTCGGCTGGGACGAATACTTCCGTCACCTTTGATCCTTGCGTGCCGGACGCGGCCCGAACGCCTCGTAAAGGGCGACCGCCGCCGCCGAAGCGAGATTGAGACTTTCCCAACCCTCGGCCATCGGGATGCGGGCAAGAAAATCGCACGAATCCCGGGTCAGGCGGCGCAGGCCTTCGCCCTCCGAGCCGAGCACGAGGGCGATCTTTCCGGTGAGGTCGGTTTCGCGCAGCGCCGTATCGGCGCGGGCATCGAGGCCGACGCACCAGAATCCGGCGTCCTTGAGCAACCCCAGCGCGCGGGCGAGGTTGACGGTTCGGACCAAGGCGACCTGTTCCAGCGCGCCCGACGCGGCCTTGGCCAGCGCCCCGCCGGCGGGCGGGGCGTGCCGGTCTTGCATGATGACTGCGTCCGCCGCAAAGGCGGCGGACGCGCGCAATACGGCACCGACGTTGCGCGGGTCGGTCGCCTGGTCGAGCACCACCACCCGCGCTTGGGGCCGGTCGGCGGCGCGCCGGCAAATGTCCTCAACCGCCAATTCGGGCAGCAGGTCGGCCTGAAGGGCGAATCCTTGATGGGCGGCGCCGTCGCCGACCAGACGGTCGATTTCCGCCCGGCCCCGGATTTCCGGGGCCGGGCGGGGCGAATTATGCCCAGCGGCATTAGCTGCCTGGTCGATTTCGGCGCGATATTGGGCGAACGATTCCGGGGTCACCACCAACCTTCGGACCTTCCGGTTGGGATTGGCGAGCGCCGCCAGAACCGCATGCCGGCCGTGGAGCCAACCCTCTCCCGCAGGCCGGGAATGGCGGAAAATATCGCCTTCCGGGCGCCGGTCCCGAGGGGCTGGGCGGCCCTTGTCCCGGCTCCGAAAGGCCGGGCGACGTCCTTTTTTGTTACTGATTGGAGACATTATTTTGCCTTTTATGTCACCTATTGGTATAACAATGCCCCGGCCATTCGGCCAAAACCCGCGAAAAAACAACGATAAACGTGTGGCCAGCCTTGCGCACCAAGGACGAATGATTTAGCATGCCGCCAAATCAGGTGTCTGCATGCCGTTTTCCGCGCCGGGCTCCTTTCGGCAGCGGGAGATAGCGAGTGGACGCTTGATTTTTGTTTGCATGTTGACACGGCTGCCTGACCTGCTTATTGCGGGCGTCCCTTGGATTTCGGGAACGCCGAGTTCCAGCCACGATGGAGGGGTGCCCGAGCGGCTAAAGGGGACGGACTGTAAATCCGTTGGCGTACGCCTACGTTGGTTCGAATCCAACCCCCTCCACCATTCGGAAGCCGAATCGGCGGGCTCGAGGTGGAAAGCCGGGTGGGAAACGGAAGATCGCGCGGGTGTAGCTCAATGGTAGAGCAGAAGCCTTCCAAGCTTACGACGAGGGTTCGATTCCCTTCACCCGCTCCAGTTGCCTGAGCCGGACCCGGGTCCGGAAAACGAAAGCCAAGAACGCGGCCGGAACCGCCGGTCGCCCAACCAAGTCCAGAACGAGAGAACAGCCATGGCGAAAGAGAAATTTGCGCGAACGAAGCCGCACTGCAACGTGGGGACGATTGGGCACGTGGATCACGGCAAGACGTCGTTGACGGCGGCGATCACGAAGGTGCTGGCGAAGAAGGGGAT